>JADZFP010000216.1 GCA_020849825.1 Saprospiraceae bacterium | reverse complement strand
TGGTATTCCCCCGTGGTGTGCGCCGACTAGAATGTCGGCGCATGCTAAGGGGGAATACCATGAAGCCAAAGGTTTAGGACACACAAATTGATCAACTATTTATTCATCCCGTTTGTCTTTTTGTCTCGAAGGGATTAGTGGTATTCCCCCGTGGCAAGCGCCGACTAGAATGTCGGCGCTACAGGCGCTATATTTACGCCCCGTTTCTAACGTAAAACTACACCTCCTCATGCTCCGTTTCCTGAACGTCTGCCTCTTACTGGTCATCACCCTCTCCGCCCTGAGCGCCCAAAACAACCTCTATTTGCATAGAAACATCAAAAATGCCTACGACAAAGGTACGCGGTCGACTGATGGCCGGCCCGGCGCCAATTATTGGCAAAACCGCGCAGAATACACCATGTCGGTCAATCTGGAGCCCAAAAAACGCTTGTTGAGCGGCCAGTCGACGATCACCTACTTCAACAACAGCCCCGACACACTGAAAACCATCCGGCTCAAACTGGCGCACGACCTCTACCGCAAAAACGGCCAGCGCGCCTACGATCTGTCCGAAAAAGACATCGACGAGGGCGTAATGATCAAATCCCTGAGCGTGGGCGGCAAGGCGATTGCGGCCGACAAACAACGCCGGGGCAATACTTTCCTCGATGTTCCGCTGGAAGGCATGCCGCTGCTCCCGAAATCATCGGCTCAGATTCAGGTCAGTTGGTCGTACGTTTTGCCGGCAGATGAGGGCGCCCCCCGTGAATACGCTACGGCCGACGGCAGCGTCTTTTTCGTGCCCTACTGGTATCCGCAAGTGGCCGTTTACGACGATCTGCAAGGCTGGGCCTCGGCGCCGTACAATGGTTTGCAGGAGTTTTACAACGATTTTTCCGACTACGACGTCACCATTACCCTGCCCAAAGGCTACATGGCCTGGGCCACCGGCGAATTGCAAAATCCGGGCGATGTACTGGCCCCTGCCGTTCTGGACAAATGGAACAAGGCGCACTCTGCCACCGAAGTCGTCTCAATTTTTACCGAAGAAGACCTGAAAAAAGGCGGTGTTTTTAACAAACTAAAACAACACCAGTTCCGTTTCAAAGCCAGCAGCGTGCCCGACTTTGCCTTTGCCGCCAGCAACCGCTACAATTGGGACGCCACCTCCGTCGTCGTCGATGATAAAACCGGCCGCCGGGCCTTCGTCAGCGCCGTGTACGACACCAAATCCAAAGATTATTACAAAGTCTGCCGCATCGGCGCCGACGCTATCCGGCTCATGAGCACCTGGCTGCCGGGCTATCCGTACCCCTACCCCTCCATGACGGTATTCAACGGCAACGACGGCATGGAATATCCCATGATGTGCAACGACGCCAGCACCGGCGACCGCGACCCAACGGGCCTGACCGCCCACGAAATCTCGCACACGTATTTCCCCTTTATGATGGGGATTAATGAACAAAACTACGCCTGGATGGATGAGGGCTGGGCTTCGTTCTTCGACCTGAATCTAACCGATTCACTCTCCGGCGCCCGGGGTAACTCGCGCGGCTACGGCTTTTTTGCCGGCACCGAATCCGACGTACCGCCCATGGTCCAATCGCGTTTTTTGAGCAGTCCGGCCTACCGGGGCGCTTCCTATTCGCGTCCGCAAGCCGCCTATCTTGGCCTGCTCGATCTGCTGGGCTATGAGACCTTCCACGGCTGCATGGTGGAGTATATGGATCGCTGGAAAGGCAAACACCCCATGCCCTACGACTTTTTCAATACCTGGAGCCAGGCATCGGGACAAAACCTCGACTGGTACTGGAAACCCTGGTTTTTCGAATGGGGCTACCCGGATCTCGGCATTCAGGGCGTCGTGACCGACGAGCCCGCCGGGCGGCAGTACGTCCATGTCGAACGCGTTGGTACCCAGCCGGTGCCGGTGCACCTCGAAGTGGAATACACCGACGGCAGCAAGGAGGCATTTCACCAAAAATCCGACGTATGGCGCGATGGTAAATCGTCGATGCGGGTGTACTGCGCTGTTGGCAAAACCGTTAAATCCGTAACCCTGGGCGGTCGCCTCATTCCGGATGCCGACCGGAAGAACAATAACTGGAAACTGTAAACTACCTTTGCCTCAACTACTTATCTCATTAAAACTGAACTTTCACATGAAATCGAATAGTCTGGTTACGTACGTCATTTACACCCTGCTGCTCGCGCTTATTCTCGTCGCCGGCTACAAAGCCTGTCAGATACGCCAGGAACAAGCCCTTCAAGCAAAAGAACGCGAAGAACTCGAGCAGGTCATGCGCGATCTGGGCTATTCCGCCAACGATACGAGCTCGGGCAGCAGCTACCTCGGCGCCAACGACACCAGCGCAACCAAAACCAGCCCGGCGCCCGCCGCCAAACCGGGCAGTACCACTGCGCCGAAAGTGTCCGCATCCGGTATCGAAGACGATGCGCCGACGTCCGCACCGCAGACGGCTACCAAACAATCGCCCGCGGCTACCGCGCCCAAAACGACCACAACAACGAGCGCACCCGGCAGTACGGCGCCTTCTTCCGGCAACCTGACCAGCAAGGCGCCGAGTTATGGCGGCCGTTATATGGTGATTACCGGCGCTTTTAAACAAATGGAAAACGCCCGCGATGAAATGGAAACCCTGGTAAAAGCCGGCTATCGCAACGCCGAAGTGAAAAGGTTCACCAGCGCCTGGGCGCACGTCATCGCCCTGCGTACCAACGACCGCGCCGCCGCCGAACGCGCTGTGGAAAAACTCAAAGCCGAAGGATACAGCGGGGCGTATGTGAAGGATGGGAAATGATGTTGGTGGTGGTGGATTGGTGAATTGGTGAATTGGTGAAATGGTTATAAAAGGTATATTCCTGCTTTCGAGGCTTATTATACCTCCCGGATAAATCCGGAAAATGAGGGAGTAAACAACCCTTTTATAACCATTTCACCAATTCACCAGTTCACCAATTATTCACGCTTCAAACCTCAAATGCTTCACCGTCTGGCCCTTATTGATGAGTTGCTTGAGCGATTCCACTCCAATTCTCAGGTGTAATTGTGCAAAATTGGCCGTCACGACCTTGTCGCTTGCCTCGGTCTTGACGCCATTGGCGGTCATGGGCATATCGCTGACCAAAAGCAGCGCGCCGGCCGGCATCTGGTTTTTGAACGCCGCGACGAAGATGGTCGCAGTCTCCATATCGATGGCAATACAGCGCAGGTCGCGGAGGCGTTTTTTAAAGTCTTCGCGGTGTTCCCACAGACGTTTGTTGGTCGTGTACACCACGCCGGTCCAGTAGTCCCGCTCGAAATCGCGAATGGTGGTTGATACCGCTTTTTGCAGAGCAAATGCCGGTAGTGCGGGTACTTCGGGGGGCAGATAGTCGTTGCTGGTCCCCTCTCCACGCACGGCGGCGATGGGCAGGATGAGGTCGCCCACCTGGTTTTTACCGGTTTTCAAACCGCCGCATTTGCCCAGAAAAAGCACGGCCTTGGGTTTGATGGCTTCCAGCAAGTCGACGATAAGGCCCGCATTGGGACTGCCGATCCCGAAATTGATGATGGTAAGATTGTCGGCCGTGGCCGCTTGCATCGGTCGGTCGGCGCCGTAGATCGGCACGTCGTTTTCATCGGCAAAAGTGCGCACGTAGCCACTGAAATTGACCAGCAATATATAATCGCCGAATTTTTCGAGCGGCATGCCGGTGTAGCGCGGTAGCCAGTCTTTTACAATACCGGCCTTGGACTGTTTTTCCCGTTCAAATATTTCAAATTCAAGGTCGTTGAGGTCTTCGGGCAGAATTTTGGGAGTGTCGGATGAACTTTTCATAGACAGGAGTTTTTCCGTACAAAGGTCCGGGAAAAGCCATGGGTAAGGCCTTTCCGGATGTTATTTTTATTAAAAAATCTACCGCTGCTGATTTTGCAGGGAGCGGTAAACGATGGTTTGCAACCTCGGTCTGTAATCACCCGTGATCAGTTTGTTGTTCTCCATGGTCGGAAAAGTGCGGTTGGAGAGGAAGATAAAAACCAACTGTTGATCGGGGTCGGCCCAGACGCCAATACCGGTGAAGCCGGTGTGCCCGAAGGTGTTGATGCCTGCCAGTTCGCTCACGTTTTGCGTGGCGCGGGGGTCAGATTCTTTCATATCGAAGCCGATGCCGCGCCGGGTGCTGCCGGGGTAGCGGGTCGTCCAGGCATCGATGGTGCGGGAATGGATATAATGCACATTGAAATATTCGCCGCCGTTGAGCAGCATCTGGAATATTTTGGCCAGGTCGTTGGCGTTGGAGAACAGGCCGGCGTGGCCGCTCACACCGCCCAGTTGCGCGGCGCCCATGTCGTGTACGTAGCCTTGCAGGCGCTGGTGGCGGAAATAAGTATCGTCTTCGGTCGGCACGCAGCGGCTGGCCCAGCCGCGCTGCCAGGGGTTGTACGTCGTGGTTGCCAGCCCCATAGGCCGGTAAAAAGTCGCGTCGGCATACTGATCGACCGGGGTTCCGGTGATGTTGTACAAAGCGCGGGCGGAGAGGTAAAGCCCCAGATCGGAGTATTTGTATTCTTTTTTGGGCAGTAATTCGGACCGGTAAATGGTATTCCAGATGGTATCTACCCACGCATTTTCCATAAACATGCCCGGCGCAACCGGGATATTGGAATCCTCGTCGGGGTCGCGGTGGTAAATGTGCTGATTGGGCAGGCCATTTTCCAGGGTGCGCTGGTAAAACGGAATCCAGGCTTGCAAACGGGCATGATGCGCCAGAATATCGCGGCCAGTCAGGTCTTTTTTATTGGTTTTGGTTAAATCCGGCACATAGGCGCTCATGGGCTTGTCGAGGTTGAATTTGCCCTCGTCGCTCAGCCGCATCAGTGAAATGGTCGTCGCCGACACCTTGGTTACCGAGGCCAGGTCGTACAAATTGTCGAGCGTGACCGGCGCCGCGGCCGAGTCGTAGGTGAAATGGCCGTATGCCTTGTGCCACACCACCCGGTTTTCTTTGGCGACGAGTATCTGACAGCCCGGAGCGGCGCCGGCAGCAATGAGTTCGGCCACGAGACCGTCCATTTCGGAGAGCGTGGCGCTGTTCATTCCGACCGATTCGGGCAGGTCGTACCCCAGGCGTTTGGACGGGTATTGCACCCAAAGTCCTTGTCCGAAGCGCGCCTGCGTACTCACGGTGACCGGTAGCACCCCGATGATGTCGCGCGCGCCAAACCAGGCCTGCGCGGCGAGTTCCTGGGTAATGGGATCGTCGTTGTAAGCCACCATAACCGAGC
>JADZFP010000215.1 GCA_020849825.1 Saprospiraceae bacterium | reverse complement strand
TTGAAATTAGCCTGGGCTATTACCATCCACAAAAGCCAGGGCAAAACCTTCGACCGGGTCATGATCGATCTGGGCGGCGGGGCTTTCGAACACGGACAATTGTACGTGGCGCTCAGCCGTTGCCGTACCCTGGAAGGGATCGTGCTGAAACAACGGATTCGACCCCTGGACGTCATTACGGACGAAAGGGTGGTCGACTTTTATGCCCAAAATTTTCGATAAAAAACAGAACGCTCAGGGCAGGGGAATGCCGGTTGTTTGCAAACCGATTTCTACTCGTTTTTCCACCTCTTTCAGAATGCGATGCGCCAGATCGAGGGCCCGGAGACCGTCGGACAAACTGACCACCGGGGTTGTATTTTGCACAATACTGTCATAAAAAGTCTCCAGTTCGCGCTGAATGGCGTTGACGGGCGCGGTTTCGGGCATTTGCATGTGCAGCCATTTTTTTCCGCCGGGCGTATCGAACTCCATCAACTGATCCTGCGGGGGCAGGTTGGCGGCATCCGGAGCAAACAGCTGTACGATCTGGGCAGTTTTGTCCAGGAAGTCGAGGCTGATGTAGGCAAAGGGCTGGAAGATGCGCATTTTCCGCATCTGTTTGAGCGATATGCGGCTGGCCGTCAGGTTGGCCACGCAGCCGTTGGCAAATTCGATGCGGGCGTTGGCGATGTCGGGCGTGTGGCTGAGCACGGCAACACCGCTGGCGCTGACGTGCTTCACCGGGCTGTTGACCAGTTGCAGGATCAGATCGAGGTCGTGGATCATCAGGTCGAGAATAACCGATACGTCGGTGCCGCGCGGCGAAAAGGCGGCGAGCCGGTGCCCTTCGATAAACATGGGGTTGGAACGGACGCCCTGCATGGCCTGAAAGGCCGGATTGAAGCGTTCGACATGGCCCACCTGCACTTTAACGCCTTGTTTTTCAGCTAGTTTGAGCAGGCGTCGGCCTTCCGACACCGTCTCTGTCACGGGTTTTTCCAAAAAAACATGCTTGCCGGCCCGGAGGGCCTGGGTCGCCAGCGCGTAATGGGTCACGGTGGGCGTCACGATATCGACGGCATCCACTTCGAGCAGCAAGTCTTTCAGGGAAACAAACCGCCTCAGTTCCGGGTATTGGGCCAGAACGGAGGCGGCGTTTTTTTCATCCGGGTCATAAAAGCCGGCGAGTTCCCAGCAGGAAGTTGCCAGTATACATTTCAGGTGGATTTTGCCGAGGTGACCCACGCCAAGCAGGCCGATTTTAAGCTTGTTCATGGCGGCAAAAATACCACGCGGGAATGTCTTGCCGGCGTTATTGGGCGATGATCTGTCCGCTCGCTATCCGTTTGTCATTGTCCCGAATATCGAACAGGTAAATACCCTGGGGCAGGCCGTCTCGTCGGAACTGGAAGGTATCACCCCGTATGGTTTCCTGCCGAAGCAATCTGCCCTGCTGGTCGAACAAACTGAAGCGGGCATTCAGGGCCTGCTCGAAACGGAAGGTCGTCGTTTCGAGGAAGGGGTTGGGGCCCGCAGTAAAGCCGGGCTGGCCGGGTTCGGGCTCCTGACTGACTACTTGCATGTAATTCTGTCCGACGGTGTGAAAGGTTTGGTTGGTAATCACGGGCGGATTGAAATCGAAATAAATCGCCGCGCTGTTGTGGATCACTGTGCCCAGCGGTATACCGGCGCGTTGCGAAATCCGGAAATTGACGAAACCGTGCGAGGCGGGTTCATTCGTGGTGGAATCGGGCAGGAGAATGTCGTTGAACGTACATTTCAGCGTATTGCCGTCCACGATGTTCCAGGTGTACGCATGCGAAGCCGTTTCGAGGCGCAGGCTGGCAGGGTCGAGCCAGGGATCGAGCGTGTCGCGAATAACGACGGTAAAAGCCGTATCGGTACCGGTATTCTGGAACCTGATGCGATAGGTAATGTCGGTGTTGGGTTCGATGAAATGATCGTTGGAATACCCCTCCGGCAACCCGGTTTTGTCGTTGGGGTCCCAACTGGCCACTACGCGGTGGCAATCGATGTCGATGAATAGGTCTCGGTCGTCCACGGAATATTGAAGGGACAACCCTTGATTTTCAGGCATGCCGCATCCTTCTACCCACCTGCTGGGCATTGATTGGCCGGGGTGAAAAGGCTCCTGGTCGGCTTCCAGGCGATAGAGTATGCCGGTTTGCACCGGTTGTTCGACGGTAATTTCCTCCAAGGGGGGCAAATTGAAAGGGACGGTCATCAAAACCACCTGATCTTCGATGACGATATATTCGAGCCCGGGCGAAGTGGGTGCGTCGCCGACATTGCGCAGGTGGAACAATACCAGAGAGTCACCCTGGCATTCTGCGTTCAGCCGGATGTCGGCGCCACTCCATTCGGGCAATGGCATACAGAAGGAATCGGGGAAAATGCGCGCCTCGATACAAAGCCCTTGCCCCAGTTCGGTCGAGTCGCAATCGACCACGGCAACGATGTTGAAACTGCCGCATTCGTTGGGTTCGACGTTGCCGAGGTCGAACCAGAGGCTGTCGCCCACCACCTGGCTAACCGGCCAGCCGGCCGAGGTGAAATCCAGTTCAGGGGGCAATACAACAAGGATTTTGGTGTCGGGAGAGGGCGCCGTACCGACGTTGCACCAGCTGATTTTGCCGGTGTTTTCAAAGCAGCGGCGCAGAAAAGGGAACCCGATATTGACCTCCATTTCGGGGCAATCGATCACGGGGCGTATCGGGATTTTCAGGGTGTCGGTCAGGTAATTTCCATTGAAAGTATAATCGTCGTAGCCCGGGCAGGGGTCCCAGTATTGCCCGTTGTGGTGCAGGGTGATGTCGTAAGTGCCCGAGTCGAGTTGAAATTCGAAGTAGCCGTTGGTGTCGCTGACAACCAGCAGTTCGTTCATTTCCACTTTCCAATTTTGCATGCCGGGTTCGTTGTTTCCTGCCATGCAATTGAGGTTGAGGTCGTTGACGATCTTTCCGACAAGTACGTTGGAATATTGCGTGCCATCGGCATTGAACTTCCACACTATTGCATCGCAGGAGCCATTGTCGGTTTCGGGGGCATCGTTTCGCCGACCGGAAAGCACGAAGGTGCCGTCGGGATTGAGCGCGCCGTCTTCGAAATAAGTGGCGTGGAGGGGATTGATCGTGCGGGTCCACAACTCGTTGCCGTCGGCGTCGAGGCGGTACAAACGCGGCTTGCGGTAAGGGTCGTAGTACGATCGGCCAACGATGAGATACCCGCCGTCGGCGGTCGGGATCAGCCGCTCGCCGATGTCGGCGATATCTGTCAGGTATTCATGGGTCCACAAGCTATCGCCGTCGGGCGATAATTTGGCCATTCTGAAAAAATTATGCTCACTACCCTGTACAAAATTCAGATAGCCGCTGTAGAAAATATAATTGCCAACATTATCGAATGTTATGTTAGAATAACCGACAGGTGTGTCAGTAAAATACAACAGGTTGCCATTGGGGGAGTAAACCCTGATGTTGTTGTTGCTTTGATTGACGACCACGATTCGTCCGTCAGGGGCCATCGCAATTCTTACGAAGTCTCCGGGAAGGGTATAGTTTTTCTGCCAGATCAGATTGCCGTCGAAATCGTATTTGCGAAGATCCAGGGAGTCGATGTACCACCTGGCTTTGTATAATATTATTCCGTCAGTCTGCTGGCCGAGCATGATATAACGGTCGGACGGCAGGCGAAAAATCGTATTGCCGCCCGGGTCGAGTTTATGAATGCTGTCCTGAAACGTCAGAAAAATATCGCCGTTCGGGTCAATTAATGTCGGTCCGTCAGCCGGCCAATTGAACACAGGTTGATTCTCGAAGTCGCGCCGCCAGAGCATGTCGCCCTCTGCATCGAGGCGCAGCAGGCTGCTGGAATAGAACGTCGGGATACCTGAATTGGGGAAGAACCATTCGTGCAGCAGATAACCGCCATCCGGCGTACGGGTGATCCGGCGCCCGCTTTCCGGCTGGTTCGGGTTGCCGTAGCGTTTTTGCCAACCCTGAGCCGCAGAAGTATTGATCAGGAGCAGTAGCCCTAAAAGTGTAAGCAGGATTATACGTGTCATGGGTGCAATGGATTGAGGTGAACTGATGGCGTAAAGGTGTAGTGTGCCGTGTTAGTTGTTAAAATACAATTTTTAAGGGTTTGTCATTCTAAATTAGAAATAAATTCAAATAAAAATTTGGTTTACAATTAATTGTATTTTTATTTGTCAATTTTATTGCTGTGAAAAATGCACGATTCTCCGCTGATTTTATCTTTTCAACGCCTCTCCAAACCAGAAAGGCAAGCGCTGCGAAAGTGGGTGAACAGTCCTTTCTTCAACAAACGCCCCGATGTTGTCCGCCTTTTTGAATACCTGTGCGCCCATGTGCCGGTGGAACAGTCTGTGCCGCCCAACCGTGGAGAACTGGAGAAAATCAGGGTATTTGCGCATGTTTTTCCCACCGAAGGGCGTCGTTCTGCCGGCGGATATTCCGATTCGGATATGCGCTACGCTATGTCGTTTTTGTATCAGACCATCAAACGATTCCTGGCTTATACGCACTGGGCGCAAGACGACACGGATACCGCCCTGCATTTGTGCAAGGCATTGCGCAATCGCGGACTTGATCGACTTTTCGAAAAAGAAAGCGCGGTGTTGAGCGAAAAAATGGCCCGAACGGCACATCAAAGTGTCGATTTTTTCTACCGGCAATACCAATTGCAACTCGAACACTGGGAACTGTTTCGCCGCTCCAACCGCGGTACGGCCGACGCCCTGCGCGCTGCGGGGGCTGCCCGCGACGCCTATATCGCCTCCGAAACGCTTCGGGAGGCGGCCGCGCTTCGCGCCGCTCCGGGAGCCAGCGCCGAGGGCGAACATTCTATTTATTTGCAGGCCACCCTCGAAGCCATCAAGACCGGCCATTTTGCCGACAAACCTGCCGTTGTAGCATATTTCCATTGTTACCAAATGCTCACGACGGATGAGGCGCCTTCGGAGACGCATTTTCAGGCGCTTTACCGGATTTTGAAGGAGCATTGGTCGTTGTTTCCCTCGAACGAAAGCCGGGATCTGTTTGTCATGGCGATCAACTATTGCATCCGGCGGCTTAATCGGGGGGCAAAAGCCTACATCCGTTCGGCGCTCGATTTGTACCGGAGCGGACTGGAATTGCGCGTTTTGCTGGAAGACGGTCAATTGAATAAATACACGTACAACAACGTGCTGTTACTGGCTCTGGCCCTGGAAGAATGGGACTGGGCACTCCATTTTTTGGAAGAATACCGGGCGCTCCTTCCCGTTCGCGACCGCGACAGTGTGTGGCGCTATAACCTGGCTACCTATTATTTCCGAAAAAAAGAATATCGGCAGGCCCAGGAGGTTTTAAGCCAGCTGGAGTTCAAAGACGTCTTTTACAACCTGGAAGCCCGGCGCATGCTCGTACGCATCTTTTTCGATACCGAGGAATTTGCCGCGCTCGACTCACTGCTCGACAGCTTTTCCGTGTATCTGCAGCGCAAACGCACCACTTTGGGGTACCACAAAGAACTGAATCTTAGTTTTATACGATTTGTCAAACAGATCCTGCGCCTCGAACCGGGCGACACGGAAAGCCTGAAGCGCTTGCGGGAAAAGATACAGCAAGCCCCCTCGGTAGCCGAACGGGAGTGGTTGTTGCAAAAATGTTGAATCAATGTCCCCTGGCTTTACCGACGGGCTCCGGGTTGCGTTCAAAAAAGACAAACCCGTTTTTGCGGTACAGTTCGTGGCAGTCGGGCAACTCGGGAAGGTCTTGTAAATTGGTGATTTTAGCCACGAAGTAGACCTTTTTACCCGGATTTCCACGCGAAAGGGTAGGGTAGTTGTCGATGGTTTTATCCCCTGCCACCGGCGGCTTGTGGGTATAAAACAAGTGGGCGTAGCTTTTGAAACCGACAGGCTTGACGAAGCAGTCCTCCCGTGCCTTGTGTTCGTAAAATTCGATCGCTGCCCGTTGCGAATAGCCTTCGATATTCGGCACGTTCCACATCAGGAAAAACACCATGCAGAGCATACCGCCGCCAAATGCGGCTTGTGCGGCCTGCCATTCGCGCTTTTTCAGCCAATAACCCAGCGCGAAAAGGCTGCCGACGACCAATGCCACACCCGGTAAAGCCTGCCACCAATGCCATACCACGTGGGCATCGAGGTTGGCCAGGGCAAAACGGTCGCGGGAAAGCAGTGATTTCAGCCAGTCAATTTGCTGGCCTGCAAAGGGCAGCGCAATCATGGCGCCACCGACCAAAAGACCCAGCAACGGGAGCAACAATAGGGGCGCTTTGGGCCGTAATTCCCAGCGGATCGCCCGCCAGATGGTCACCGACCCCAGGTAGGTCAGCGGGAAATAGGCCAGCGAGGAGTAATGCAGAATTTTAGTCCGAACGATGCTGAACAGGATCAAAACCACCCAAAATAGCAGCTGCATCCAGGTCACAAGATCGGAACGCTGACAACTCGCCAGGGTATCCGATTCCATCAATTCTTCTTCGGCGGTATTGTCGCCCCACAAATTGGACAGCGCAAAGACGGAAACCGGGAAACACCCGATCAGCAACACGACCGCATGGTAGCCGAAAAAGCCGCCGTGGCCGGCATCCGGGGTGGAAAACAAACGGATTTGATAAACAACAAATTCGTGAATAAACCAGGACCCGTGCAACAGGTACTCCACTCCAAACCAGACGGCCCCCACACTTCCGGTGGCCAGGGTAAAAAGCACCATGTGCGTAAAAAAGCCCTTGTTGCGAAAGCGATAACGCGCCCAGTACAGGGCCAACACCAGCAAAACAATGAGCAAAGCCGTTGGCCCTTTGGTCATGACGGCCAGCCCCAACGACCAGCCCCCCAACAGCAACCACCGGTATTTTTGCCAAAAACCCTTTACGTCGTGCGCCGTAAAAAACTGCCAGCGAAATTCGATGAAGCCATACAGACCCATGAAAATTAAGAAATTGAACCAGGGGTCGATGATGCCGCTGCGAAAATACAGGTGCGGCAAAAGGCTGCCCGCCCAGGCCAGTACCCATAGCCAGGCAAACATGCGGTCGTGCAATTTGTACCCGATGCGGTAGGCCAGCAGGAGCGTGAGCAAACCGCACATGGCATTGGGGAATCGGGCGGCAAATTCATTGACCCCGAAAATTTTCATGGAAAAAGCCTGCATCCAGAAAAAAAGCGGGGGTTTTTCCCAAAATGGCTCGAAGTCGATCTGAGGCCGGAGATAATCCCCGGTAAGCAGCATTTCCCGTGAACACTCTGCAAAATTGATCTCGTCCCAATCAAAAAGATGCACGGCGCCCAGGTAGGGGACGAACAACATCACAGCCAGTAAAATCAACAAATAGTAATCGCGCCGCATGCAGAATGGGTTAGTCTGTCAAAAAAGGGGTGAAGTGAACGCAGGGTTTATTCCGAAACAACATTTTAAAAACTCGGTTCACTACCTGGTCTTGCTCAGGGTGTCGCCGATATTATTCAGGGCCAGTACGGTAAATGTAATCATCAAACCTGCCGGCAGGCCAACCCACCAGGCCTTAGGGTGTTCTTTCATGGTCAGTAACAGACTGCCCCAGGATACGCGCTTGAAATCGGTGCCGCCGAATCCCAGGAACGTCAAAGATGCTTCCAACAAAATCGCTCCGGCCACGCCAAAAGCAAATGCGACCAAAGCCGGGCGGAGCGCATTCGGAAGCGCATGTCGCAACAGTGCGCGCAATTCCGGCATGCCCAGTCCGCGGGCAGCTGTAATGTAGTCCAGCTCGCGCACCCTGAGCAATTCCGCCCGAACAAATTTGGCCACCCCCGTCCAGTTCATCGCCCCGATTACGGCGATCAGCACCCACAGCGATTGGGCAAGGTCCATGGAAGCAATCACGATCAGTATGATCATACGCGGTATGGAGTTGAACACCTCGGCTATACGCATGATGACCAGATCGGCCGGCAGGGTTATATTTTGCCTGAAAAACGGAAGGTAGCGGAGCGGGAAATACAACAGGTTGAGCAACAGTGCCATTCCGGTCAGAATGCCGAAGTCCAGGTAAAACGGTACCTCAGTGTGTCGCCATTGTGCCGCCACGTGCAACATCAGGAGATAGCCCACAGCCAAAACGAAGGCTGATATATTGAGCAGCGCGACGCCCCGGGGCATCCGCAGCCGGTCGTCGCCGAAGTACCCGGCAATTGCGCCCAGAAAAAGTCCGATGCCAAAAGCCATCACCATCGCCATCGCCCCGGTCAGGATGGCGACCCGGGCGCCGGCAACGATAGCCGCCGCCACGTCGCGACCATAGTCGTCGGTGCCCAGCCAATGGCGAAAGCCGGGCGGAAAACCGGGGTGGTTTTCTCCGGGTTTGCCCAGACTGACCGATGGGTTGCGTATATAATCACCTGGAGAAAACGGTATGGGCGCAAAAACGGCCGCGTCGTACGGGTAACGTTGCCACGACTGGGTATTCTCCAGTGAGTCGAGCACCGCGACGCCATAGGGTTTATGCGGGTCGGTAAAGAGTGTACGCAGCCCGGGCCAGTAGCTTTGCTGCCCGATTTTGCACCAAAGCGGGCGACTGTTGGCCAAAATATCGCGGGCAAGGGCCAGAAAAGCCAGAAGGCCCAACAAGTACAAAGCCGGGCGCAGCGATCGAGGTATCGACTTCATTCGTGCGGCCTGTTTTTTTCAAAAGGAAAAATAAGCGGGTGAAGGCCTG
>JADZFP010000214.1 GCA_020849825.1 Saprospiraceae bacterium | reverse complement strand
TGTGGACGTCACAACTTTTCACTGGATCAAAAGCCGCACGGGAGAAGGCAAAATCTGGCTTCGCGCAACCGGAAGTACGATGGTGTCGCAGTTTATCGACAGTTTTGTCGTTATTTTTATCGCTTTTTATATCGGCGCCGGCTGGTCGTTTGCCCAGGTGATGGCCATCTCGATCATGAGTTATTTGTACAAGGGAACCATGGCGTTGTTGTTAACGCCGGTGATTTACCTCGTGCATGAATTGATCGAGCGCTACCTCGGCCGCGAACTGGCGGCGGAGATGAAGGCGGCTGCGCAGCGTTGAGCGAAGCCCTGGTTTCAGAGTGAATGCGGAAATTTCTCCCCGGCGAGTTTCATGGCCAATCCTTTCAGAATCAGTCCGGCTACTTCGTCGGGACTGCGGCTGCCGGTGTCGACGACCAGGTCGAAATTGTCCAGATTGGCGCAATCGGCGCCGTATTTGGCTAAAAAACGCTCGTTTTCACTTTGTTTGCGCGCCAGGATTTTGGGTACTGCGTCTTCCAGATCCTTGTATTGTTCGCTGCTGCGATTCACATCGGATAGGATTCGGGCCGCCGCGATGCGCACGTCGATTTTCAGATAAACCTTGAAAGAATTGGGCAAGAAGAACCAGGCCATCCGGCTGTCGACGATGTAGCCTTTATTGTCTTTGCCAAGTTCGATAAAAATGCCGTCGATTCGCTCGTCGATACTGGGGTCGTTATCGGCGCGGCGGTTGAGTTCGAGGGTATCGACGCCATATTCTTCGGCAATCTGGCGCTGGATGCGGCCGGTAGAGACATAGGAATAACCGGTGCGGTCGCAAAGAATGCGTGAGACAGCGCTTTTACCGCTGCCAAGGTCGCCGGTGATGGTGATTTTGGTGGATGCTGGTAGGGAAATCATTTCTTACAGTCAAAAAAGAGTGCGAAAGTAGGCGAAAATCATGCGGTGAAAGACGCTTATTTTGGCCGAAAAAATTTCAGACGACATGCGGATATTTACCCTTTTCTTGTTCTCTTGCTTGATTTTCAGTGATTTAGATGCCCAGACCTTTACTGCTGGCGGGGGTAATATCCCGGATGACGGTACGCTCATTACCTACGATCTGAGCGTGAGCGGCTTGCCGCAGAGCGCAATGGACACGGTGAATTTTGGTTTGGAGAGTGTATGCATCAATATTTTCCATACCTGGAACAGCGATTTATCCATTTCCTTGAAAGCACCCGACGGTACTGTCATATCGCTGTTTTCCGGCGTGGGCGGCGATCTCGACGGGTTTCAGAATACTTGTCTGAGCAGTAATGCCGACGCATCGATCTTTCAGGCGCCTTATCCGTTTACCGGAATATTCAAACCCTTCGGCGACATGGGCGTGCTCAACAACGGCCAGTCGCCCAACGGGGTATGGCAACTTCTGATTCTCGATACATATGCCTTCGCTGACGCCGGTGAATTGTTCAACTGGAGCCTGACTTTCGGCGATCAGCCCTGCTCGCCCTTCGTTTTTGAATCCAGCGACCTGCCCATCATCAAAATAACAACGAACGGAATACCGATACCCAACGAACCCAAGATCGATGCGCGAATGGCGATCATCGACAACGGACCCGGCCAGCGCAATTACTTCAACCAGACCGACTACACTTACGACGGACCGATTGGTGTCGAACTTCACGGCAACAGTACCCAGGGCTTTCCCAAAAAATCGTACGACGTAGAAATTCGGGACTCTCTCGGTCAGGATACCTCGGTGGCTGTGCTGAATCTGCCCGAGGGCAGCGATTTTGTGCTCGGCGCCAATTTTTCTGATAAAACCCTGATGCGCAACGCCTTGTCGTACGATCTGTCGCGCCGTTTGGGGCAATATGCCAGTAGGACCCGGTTTTGTGAAGTGTTTGTCGACAATACCTATCAGGGCGTTTACGCATTTACGGAAAAGATCCGGCGCGACAACGACCGGGTCGCTATACCGCGACTGGGCGATGCCGATACGGCAGGCGTCGACCTGACCGGCGGATACATCGTCAATATCGACTGGAACGACACGCCCGGCTGGTTTTCTCAGTTCACGCAGCCGAACAGCGGCAATGTGACGTATTTTCAGCATGTTTATCCGCGTTGGGACGAAATCCTGCCGGAGCAGGCCGGGTACATTCGCCGCTATGTCGACAGTTTCGAGGTGGCGCTGCATGGGCCCGGTTTTGACGATGAAGCGGCTGGCTGGCGTCAATTCGGAGAGGAAAAATCCTTTTTCGATTTTCTGTTTATCAATGAAATGAGTAAAAACGTGGACGGCTATCGCCTAAGCACTTATTTTCACAAAGAACGCGACGACCGGGGCGGACGGCTTCGTATGGGCCCGGTTTGGGACTTCGACCTGGGCTGGTACAACGCCGATTACTGCGAAGCCTTCACAACCGCCGGCTGGGCTTACAACATCAACTACGTGTGCGGCGATGCCGGCGTGCCTTTCTGGTGGGAGCGGCTTTTTGAGGATGAACAATTTACCCAAAACATGGCCTGCTACTGGAGCGCGCTGCGCAGCGGAACCCTGCGGACTGACAGTATCTTTTCTGCAATCGACTCCATGGCGCTTGTGCTGGAGGAAGGTCAGTCCCGCAATTTCAAACAGTGGTCTATTCTGGGTATTTACGTGTGGCCCAACCCGGGCTTTTTACCCGATTCCTATACAGGTGAAGTGGAAAAACTGAAAAACTGGACCGAATCCCGCCTCGAATGGCTCGATTTTGCCATCGCACAATACAGCCCGACGCTCGACGCCAGCTACACGGCCGATCCCTTGAATGCATATATTTGGTCGTTTTCCGCCCAACAGCCCGGCTTGCAATACTTCTGGGATTTTGACGACGGCACCACTTCGACGGAGTTTTCGCCCATTCACCAGTTTCCAGCAACAGGCACATTCACGGTTAGACTCACCGTCGCGACGGCCTACGGGTGCGAAACGACGAGCCAGCAGATTTTTCACATCGTAAATGTCTCGACCGCCGAACCCGAAGCCGGGGCCTTTCGGCTGATGCCCAATCCGGGCCGCGGTCAGGTGTGGCTGGACGGCGCCAATGCCGACGATCAGATTGTCGTCGTCAATCAGCTTGGCCAACGCCTCGACGTTGAAATCACCAGCGCCTCCGATGGTCGGGTCGCACTCGATTGCCGCCAATTGCCCGGCGGGGTATACCAGGTTGTTGTACAAAATCAGCATGGCCGAAAAAGCGCCCAGTTGGTACTAAGTAACTGATTATCATGAAAAACAAACACCTCGTCCTGCTATTTATTCTGGTGCTGACCGGCGGTCTGCTTTGTCGGAACCTGCCTTATTTTCGTCAGGCCGCCTGGACGACCGGTTTGTTCAAAACGGATACGGCTGCCATCAACAAAGTGATATTGCAGGCGCCGGGCCAGCCCGAGCTCATGCTGCTGCGCGACGAAACCGGCTGGTTGGCCATTGCCGACAACCGCACTGTGCCGGCGCCGGGGGCTGTGCTCGATAGTTTGCTCGGCGCATTCGCCGCGATTCGTTCGCTTCGCACGGTGCATACGCAACAACCCGATACGCTGGGGCTGGGCGCTGATCGGCGCATCGTGGTTCAGTTGTTTGCGAACGAACAGTTGCTCGACCGGTTCAGTTTGGGCGAAGAATACGTCGAACAAGGGCGACCGGCCACGTTTCTGGCCCTGAACGGGCACGAGGGCGTTTATTTGGCCGAAGGCCACCTGCGGCATTATTTCAGTAAAGATCTGGCGCAGTTTCGGGGCAAAACTGCCCTGATGTTTCCTCCGGAGACCATCTGGTCGGTTTGTTTGATCCGACCCGATAGTATGGATCACCTGTGGATCAGGAGCGACACTTTGCCGCTGTGGCGCCACGCCGATAGTTTGCTGAATTGTCCTGCTGCCCGCGCCAGTGCATGGCTGGATTTGTTGAACCGCCTCAACGGCCTGCCTTTTGCCGACGGTTTCGACGACAGCCAGGCCGACCGCCTCGAGATGGCGCGTATTGTGCTGCTGCCGGCGCCGGGGAAAGCAGATTCCGCAGTGCTGCGAATTTTTCACGTATTACCGCCCGAGTTGCCGGAGGATTTGAGCATTTTGCGCAAAAACAAAAGTGGAATCGCTGCCTGGGTAGTTCATTCCTCTCAAAATCCATTCAATTATTTCGCCCTCGACGATACGCTGCTGGCACGGCGGATTTGCCGGGCATTATTGCCGACTCAATGAATATTTTAACAGAAAAAACAGCCGGCTGGGCTAATTACCCGCGAATCACAGCTGCCGTTGCCCGGCCCGAAAACCGGATCGAACTGGCGGATTATTTGCACCATACAGGGCAATGTATCGCGCGGGGCAATGGTAAAAGTTACGGCGATGCGTCGCTTGCACCGAATATGGTCTCTATGCTCGGGTTTCGGAAAATACTCGAATTTGACCGGGAAAAAGGAGAGATCGATTGCGAGGCAGGTGTACTGCTGGCCGATATTTTGCCCCTCATTGTACCGGCAGGCTGGTTTTTTTACGTCACGCCGGGTATCAAAGCCATTACCATCGGGGGCGCCATCGCCAGCGACGTACACGGCAAAAATCACCCCGTGGCCGGATGTTTCTCCAATTGGTTGCTGTCGTTCGAGCTGATGCGCGCCGACGGCGAGGTGTTGACTTGCTCGCGCAGCGAAAATGCCGGGCTGTTCTGGCAAACCTGCGGCGGGATGGGCTGGACGGGGATTGTCCTGTCGGCCCGTTTTCGATTCCGGCGGATCAGCTCGGTGCATTTGCGGCAAAAAACAGTGGAGGCTGGCGATTTTGAGACGCTTTGGCGGGCTTTTGAAGAAAATGAGCGCTGGCCCTACGCCGCCGGCTGGGTCGACGGGCTTTCTCCCCGGCATCGCGGGGTGGCGCTTTTTGCCGAGCACCTGGAATCCGATGCGCCGGATATGCCTTTGCGTTATGAAGTGCCGACGCCCAAAAACATACCTTTTTACGCACCTTCCGGTCTGTTAAATCCACTTTCCACCCGCATTCACAATTATTTTTATCACCGTAAAAACAAAAGCGGCGAGCGCATGGCCGATCTTGAATCCTATTTTTATCCGCTCGACCGCACCCTCAACTGGAACCGTTTGTACGGGCGAAGAGGATTCGTTCAGTACCAGTTTTGCCTGCCGGAAAAAGCCGCTTTCGACGGTTTGATCCGGGTGTTGGATGCGATACGGGCGCACCGGCAAGCGCCTTTTCTGACGGTATTGAAAAAGCACGGAGAGCGCCCGCCCGAGGCCGTTCATTCCTTTCCGGTGAAAGGCTGGTCGCTGGCGCTCGATTTTCCGCGCACGGGCGGTTTACCCGCTCTGGTGCGCCGGCTGGACGACATCGTACGCGCCTGCGAGGGCAAAATTTACCTGACCAAAGACGCCTGTTCCGCGCCCGATCTGGGGCGGATCGATCCCGCGGCTTTTGGCGAGGAAAAATTCTGGTCCCTGTTGAAAGGGCGGATGCTGAGCGGGGGATAAGTTGTCGGGAGGGGGCGTCCGGATAATCCCCTCTCTGTGCCTCTGTGTCTCTGCGTGACAT
>JADZFP010000213.1 GCA_020849825.1 Saprospiraceae bacterium | reverse complement strand
TTGTCGCCCAATATGTACCTCGGCTTTTTTATCACAATTATGTTCATCATCGTGAACAGTTTCGTGTGGTCGACTGTCAAAATTGAGTCGAACATGGTGGAATTTGCCGCTACGCCGAGTTATATCCTGTCCGATTTTTACGGGTATCAGCCTTTCGGTAAAGGTTTGTTCTGGTTCAATGCCTACTGGGGCCTGTTTTGTGCCCTGCTGGCGCTGGCGGCCATACTGCTGTGGCCGCGGGGCAAGGAAAGCGGCCTGAAAAAACGTTTCAAGATCGCCCGGATGGAGTGGGCGCAATACCGCGTATTCGGGTACAGCGCCATTGCCCTGTTTCTGCTCACCGGCGGCTGGACCTTTTACAACACCCAGGTCCTGAACAAGTATGTGAATTCGGGCAAACAGGAACGCTACCAGTTTGATTACGAGATCAAATACAAAAAATTCGAGGGGCGGCCCCAACCCCGCGTGTACGACGTGAAATACGACATCGACCTGCGCCCCGAGACGCGTTCGCTGTTGGTGACCGGGCAATTCAAAGCGCGCAATATTTCGGGGAAAAGTGTCGACACCCTGTATGTCAACACCCCGCAGTACGGCAAGTTCGACATCAAAAACGAACGGCTTTCCCTCCTGCACAACGACTCTACCCTGCACTGGCGCATGTACAAATTCGAGCCCGCCTTGCAACCCGGCGATTCGCTGACGCTCGAATTTACCACCCGTTTCGAACCCAGGGGTTTTGAAAACGAAGTGACCTGGAGCCGTATCGTGCAGAACGGTTCATTCTTCGACAATACCGACATCATGCCCATTTTCGGGTACCAGGAAGGCAACGAGATGAGCGACAAAAACCGCCGCCAGCACTACGGCCTGCCCGAAAAGTCGCGCCGCCCTGCACTCAACCGCCAGGATACCCTGAATCGCATGAATGCCTACATCGGGCTCAACAGCGACTGGGTGAACGTGGAAACCATCATCCGAACGGCGCCCGACCAGATCGCCATCGGTCCCGGATCGCTCCTGCGCGAATGGGAGGAAAACGGTCGCCGCTGTTTTCATTACAAACTCGACCACGCTTCTTTCAATTTTTACTCCTTCCTCTCGGCCCGCTACGAAGTGGCCCGCCGCGACTGGAACGGCGTCAAACTGGAAGTGTACTACCAGCCGGGCCACGATTTCAACGTCGAGCGCATGCTCGGCGCCATGGAAAAGTCGCTCGATTATTTTACCAAAAACTTCGGCCCGTACTACCACAAGCAGTGCCGAATCATCGAGTTTCCGCGCTTCTCCAACTTTGCACAGTCGTTCCCGGGCACCATGCCCTATTCGGAAGGCGTCGGTTTTATCCAGGATTTCCGGCCCGAAGACGACGACATCGACCTGATGTTCTACGTGGCGGCCCACGAGATCGGGCACCAGTACTGGGGGCACCAGGAGTGCGGCGCCCAGATGCAGGGCGGCGAAATGCTGGTCGAGACCTTTGCCCAGTGGAGCGCCCTCATGGTGATGGAACACGAATATGGCCGCGACCAGATGCGCAAATTCCTGCGCTACGAGATGGACCGTTACCTGCGCGCCCGCGGCCGCGAAACCCAGCGCGAACTGCCGCTGGCCCGCTGCGAAGGCCAGGGCTATATTCACTACAACAAGGGCAGCGCCGCGATGTATTATTTGAAAGAAATGATCGGTGAAGACCAGGTCAATGCCGCCCTGCGCGCTTTCCTTGAAAAATACCGCTACGCCCCGCCGCCCTACCCGGTCAGCCTCGACGCCATCGACGAGTTTTACGCCCACACGCCCGATTCGCTCGATTACGTGGTCAAAGACCTGTTTGAAGACATCACGTTGTTTGAAAACCGCTGCAAGGAAGGCACGGCCAAAGACCTCGGGAACGGCAAATGGGAAGTTACCATCCGCGTCGATTGCCAGAAACTGAAAGCCGACGACCTGGGCAAGGAAACCGAGGCCGCGCTGAACGACTACATCGAAATCGGCGCCTTTGCCAAACCCGAAGGCGACAGGAAGTACGGCAAAACCCTGTACCGGCAACGGGTGAAAATCACGCAGCCGACCTCGTACTTCACCTTCACTGTTGATGAAAAACCGGACAAAGCCGGCGTCGATCCCTTCTCTTTACTGGTGGATCGCAACCCGGAGGACAATTTGAAAGAGTTGTAATCAATCGCTGTTTTTCAACTTTTCCGGTATTTCAACCGGCCGCAGTTCGGCCAGGTTGAGCAGCTCGGTTTTGCCCTCTTTTTTCAACAGTTCGACGAGGTGGCGGCAGTTTTCAAAAAAGACTTCCGCCTCGTCGGGGTTGAGTTTTTTGCGGGGTTTGTAGGCGAGGAAATAGTAATTGTTGCCTTCGAGGTGCGAGGGCGGGCGTTCGGTGAGGAACTCGCGCACGGCGCCCGAAAACTTGTCGCGCACCAGGTCGCTCAGCTCGCCGTTGAGGTGGAAACGTTCGGAAAATTCGGGGTGCTCCTCGAAGTTGATATCGCTGGAGAGCCCCAGGCGGTCGAGCACTTTGTGGTACCAGGTTTCGGGCTTGAGTTTAAAATTGGGCAAAAACCAGTTTATGTCGTTGGCGAAAAAAACGGTTTGTACAATCCGGCGCCGGCTGTTGTTGGAGGAGACGTAGTAGATATAATCGAAGAGATAAACCTCGGTATCGCCGATTTTACCGGAGAGCACGTTGGTGATTTTGCCGCTGTGCCACCAGCGCCGCATGCGATGGAAGAGGTCGAAGGATTTCAACTGCTGGAGCAGTCCGAAGTCGTCTTTTTCCCGAAACTGCAGACCCAGCCTTTGGGCCATGGCAGACAACTGCATGCGGCGTTTGCGGTCCGTTTCGCGGCGGTGGTAAAGCCGGCCGGCGGCAAAGGCGCCCGCGGCGAAAAGAAACACCAGGGGAATGACAAATGGGGCAATCACCAGAAAGAGCATATTTGAAGGGCATTTGGATTTGTCCCGGCAAGTTGGGCGACGCTGCGCATTTTTCCAAAAAAAAAGAGACCCGAACCGACAAAATATCGGTCAGGTCTCCATGTTTTCAGAAAGATTGAAGCGGGCTTAACTTTTAGCGGCATCGGGCGGGATGGGCGCCGGCACAACGTTTTTCACCGGCGGCAAGCTTTTCAGGAAAGCGAACAGGGCTTTCAGTTCGTCGTCGGTCATCTGGGCATAATTGGGCCAGGGCATAGGCGGCAGCAGAGGGCGGGAGCTTTCCATGCCTTTGTATTTGCCTTTGCGGATGGCGGTCATGAACTGCTCTTCCGTCCAGGAATCCAGGCCGGTATCGTCGGGCGTCAGGTTGGAGGAAAAGGAGGTGCCCCAGGCGCCTTGCCAGGCGGTGAGGTGCTCATTGGTGATCGTCCAGCCCATCTGTTGAGGCGAGGTACGTTCGAATGAAGGCAGGGTGCCGTCGGCCGGGTGCCCCGAGAGGCGGCGCGACATGTCGGGCGCGGGGCCCTGTGCCGTCATGATTTTTGGGGTGTGGCAATCGTCGCAGCCGGAGATGGTCGCCAGGTGTTTGCCCCATTCCACTTGCGAGGCATAGCCGCCAAAACTGGCAGCGGGCGTGGCGTTGGCTTCGGGTTTGGGAGAAGCGGCCTGATCGCACGCCGCGGCGAAAAACAACAGAATCAGGGACAGGAAGACAGAGAACGACAGGGTCGTTTTCATCTTTGATAAGCTAGTGATAAAATTGAATGAATTGGCGTTAGACAGGGTTCTTTACGTACCGGGTTGCAAGGCTGCAAGTATATTTCTTTCCGGCGAAACAAAGGTCCGGCCTTGTCCAGGTATTCCCAATCGCATATAAGGAGGAAAGTCGGCGGTAATGTGCGGCATTTGTCGCATAAAAATGTGAGTGCCGTATTTCGCCCGTTTTTTTGCAACTTGCAGCGCTCTACTACTCCCTGTCGTGCTGATCGTTCACTCCCTGACGAAAAGGTTTCTTTGGTTGTGCCTGGCTATTTTGGCGCATGGTAATCTGGTATTCGCCCAGTTGCCGGGTATTGCTTTTTCCCATTACAATTCTGAAGACGGGTTGCCCAACGACAATATCAGCGCGCTGACGCTCGATCGCGAGGGGTTTCTGTGGGTGGGCACAACCGACGGACTGGCGCGTTTCGACGGGCGGCGTTTCGAGGTGTTCCGGCATACCGATAACGATTCGAAAACCATCCCGAACAACATCATTTACGGGTTGGGCGCCGACAACAAGGGGCGAATCTGGGTGTCTACGGAAAGAGGGCTTTGCTGGTACGACGCTTACAACCGCGCCTTTCGCCAGTTTCCGCTGCACAAACTCGGCGCCGAAAAGGATCCTCATTTAGGCTGGCTTTCCAACCTCTCGGTAGGCAGCGACGGGTATGGCTGGATTGCGGCGAGTAACTTTCTCCTGCGCATCGATCTGAACACACTGGACACGCTTTATTACCCGTATCCCGACAATTTAAACGGGGCCAGCACCTTTTTTGAAGACAGCGAACAGCGCATCTGGCTCAATATCATGGGGCGTACGTATCGCTTTTACCGCGAAACCGGCCAGTTCAAATATTAC
>JADZFP010000212.1 GCA_020849825.1 Saprospiraceae bacterium | reverse complement strand
CTGCCGAAGGAAATGTTTCCCGTCTGGTTCGTACCCGGAAACTCCACTTTGTCTTTTCCAAAAAGGCCAAACCCGACATACGGGCCGACTCCGGCATAGAACAAGTTGTTTTTATACAGGAAATTGACCGGTACCTGCAGGTAATAAGGATTGCTGTAATACTTGAAAGAAGCAGATTCTTCCTTTTGCCGGGTACCCTTGCCCACCAATAGCAAGCCGGGCTGAATGGCAAAATTGTCGGACAGATTGATGTCGGCAATCACCCCGACTTGAAAAGTAGGGATCATTTTGGGGTCGAGCGCGCCAAAATCGTCGCTGTAATACATGTTGGCCAGGTTGAGACCGGCCTTGACGCCAAAGTTGATCTGTGCTTCGGCAAGACGGGCAATGCCCATAAGGGCAAACGTGAACAGGGCAATTTTGAAAGGTGATTTCATGATGTAGAAATGATTGAACAGGTTAATAATATTCCCTCGAACGAACCTCGTACGAGCATTGTTATAAAAGCCGCCGAAGGATAACTTCGCCTTAACTTTTTGTATTTTCCTTATCCCGGTGGATGCATGTCGCAGGATTAAATCATATGATCGGTATTGGTGGGGCAAATAAATGGCAAAGAGATTCACTCCTGCAACTTTTTAGTATTTCCGTAACATTCTGATTACGGGAACACTAAAAAACTGCCGGTTGCGGTGACGCAACCGGCAGCCTGATTTAATCGGAGTTGCGAATCAATTATTCGTCGCCGCCGCCGAACATGTAGGCTACGTTGACGCTGATGACGCCGTGCTTGGCAGAAATGTCGCTGCCTTCACGGAAGTCGGCCGGGAAGATGTTGGCCAGCCCGAGGGCGTAGCCGGCACCAACGCGGATCATACCGAGGTCCACGCCGGCTTCGATATTGGCGCCGAAGTCGAGCGCAGCATAGTCGTCGTCCACTTCGCTACCAAAGTTGAGGTCCTGATCATCAAAGCCGTCTTGTTTGACCTTGCCATACAGGCCGTAGCCCACATACGGGCCTGCGCCGACATAGAACATGTTGCCTTTGTAGAGCACGTTCACCGGCACCTGCAGGTACATCGGGTTGCTACTGCCCTTGCCGGAGAGGTCGTCGTCGATTTTAAAACCTTTGCCGACGAGCAGAAGGCCGGGCTGGATGGCGATGTGTTCGGAGATATTGATGTCCGCAATAACGCCGGCCTGGAAGGTGATCAGCATTTTGGGGTCGACCAGATCGTCGAATTCTTCGCTGAAATTGACGTTGGCCAGGTTGAGGCCGGCTTTGAAGCCGAAATTCACCTGAGCAGCGGCGAAATTGAGGCAACCGAAGAGCAGGGCGCCGATCAGGGTGGTTTTGAGTACAGTCTTCATACGTACAATAATTTGGTTAGAAAAAGATTGGTGGAGCTTCTAAAAAAGCCTTTTCGTTGAGACAGGCGAGGCTTGGATTACGTTGCAAAGAAAGCAATTTTTTTAAAAGAATTTGCAGGTCAGCACCGTAATATCGTCGGGATAAGCCTGCCTTTCGCGGAAGGCTTCGATGGCCGCGAACAATTTGGTATTCAATTCTTTTGCGCTGCTGCCTTCGGCATTATCGCGCAAGAAGGTCAAAAGATTTTCTTCTCCGAACTCTTCCCCCGCGCGGTTGCGGATATCGGTGAGGCCGTCGGTGTAGGAGAACAGCACCGATTCGTTGGTGAGGCACATACCGCCGATCTCCAGAAAAGGCAATTCGGGCATCCAGCCGAGCACCGTACAGCCGTTTTTCAGGCGACTGATTTCGCCGTTGCTGAACAACAGCGGCGGCGTGTGGCCGGCATTGATGTAGTGCAGGGTGCGGGTGCCGGGGTCGTATTTACCCAAAAACAGCGTAATGAAGCGGTCGCCCTGCGTGACGCGGTACACCGCCGTATTCATTTCGCGCACGATCTCCTCGAGTGTGTCGCAGCGGGTGACGAGCGTGCGCAGGTTGGCCTGGAAATTGGCCATCAGGAGCGCGGCTGATACACCTTTCCCAGTGATGTCGGCGATACAAAATGCCAGGCTTTCATCGGGAAACTCGATGACGTCGTAATAATCGCCGCCGACGGCGAAGTGCGGCTTGTAAATGCTCGACAGCTGGTATTTTTCTCCGGCGGGCAGCCGGTTGGGCACCAGGGTGCGCTGTATTTCGGCGGCCAGCTCGACCTCCCGGTTGAGCACTTCCTGGCGCAGCTGGGTTTTGAACAGGCGTTTGTTTTCGATGGCCACGGCGATCACGTTGGTGATGGTCGTGACGAATTGTACTTTGTTGTACACATCATCGTCGTCGGAAAACCCTCCCAGAAAGGTGTATGCAATCGCCTCGTCTTTGTGCATGACAGGTATGACGATGTCGAATTCCCGCAGAAATGGGTGTTCTTCGCTCGCATCGATGCGTTGCTTGCTGCGAAAGCGGTGCAGTTGCTTGCTGATGTCCTGATCGAGCAATTCCGTGCCGACTCCCAAAAAGGTTTTGCATTCCCAGTACCCGGTTTCGCGGAAAAACAAGGCCATACGTTTAATACCGATCTCCCAGCGCAGGAAGGAATTGTACATATCGAACAAGCCTTCCGACGACACATTTTCATTGATCGCCTGTGTGATGGCCAGCAAGCTGGTGATTTGCAGTTGCTTGAGGTGAACCTCCCGTTCCAGTTTTTCGATCTGAGACAGGGTTCGTTTTATTTCGTGTAGTTCGGGCATGGCACGTTAAAGCAGCGGGAAGGTACGGACAAAACCCAATTGCCCGTATCCGAACCCTCGGGCGCCGGTTGAAAAAGCAAAAACCGACATTTTGCGGCAGCTTTTTTACATTCCGTTGAAAACTTCGGAACTTTGCGCCCATTCGAAATTTCACCCATCCGCATACTCTCCAAATATGGAAGACGTCAGTAAAACCATGGCCGAAGCAAAGGCCCACATGGACAAAGCACTGGAGCACCTCGACCACGAGCTGGCCAAGCTCCGCACCGGCAAAGCCTCTACCAATCTTATTCAAGACATTCACGTCGAGTATTACGGCTCCCCCACCCTGCTCGCCCAGGTCGCCAACGTTCAGGTCGCCGATGCCCGAACCATCATCATCCAGCCCTGGGAACGCAATATGCTCGGCCCTATCGAACGCGCGCTCATCAACGCCAACCTCGGCATCACGCCCGCCAACGACGGTGAAATAATCCGCCTCGCTGTGCCGCCGCTCACCGAAGAACGCCGCAAGGAACTGGTGAAAAAAGCCAAACATGCCGGAGAAGAAAGCAAGGTTGGCGTGCGCAACGCCCGCCACAAAGCCCTGGACCACATCAAAAAGGCCGTCAAAGAAGGCCTCCCGGAAGACATGGGCAAACGCAAGGAAACCGAACTCCAGGACCTGGTCAATAAATACGTCGAGCAGGTAGAAAAGGTCGTTACCGTCAAGGAAAAAGAAATCATGACCGTTTAATTTAATGTGCTAATGGGCTAATGAGTTAATGTGCTAATGGGCGGTTGTGGACTATTGGGGCAGTACGTTTCTCTCCTCATTAGCACATTAGCACATTCCCTCATTAGCACATTAGCACATTCCCTCATTAGCATATTAGCACATTCCCTCATTAGCACATTAGCACATTCCCTCATTAGCACATTAGCACATTAAATAAAGTGAATTTAGACAAATACCTCGTCATTGCCGGCTTCCCCGGCGTACACAAACTGGTTGCCTCCCGCAGCAACGGCCTGCTGATCGAAGACAAACACGAGGGTCGCACCCGCTTCGTTGCTGCCCGCCAGGGGCAGATCACTCCGCTGGCGTCTATTGCCGTATACACGGAGACGGAAGAAGGAACCATCGCGCTTGCCGACGTTTTTCAAAAAATGCTCGACCAGTTCGAGCAAACGCCGCCTCCTGCCGCCAGTGCTTCCAGCGCCGAATTCCGGCAATATTTTACCGCTATTCTGCCCGAACACGATCAGGACCGCGTACACATCAATGACATTAAAAAGTGCGTGAAATGGTTCCTGTTTATGCGCGACAAAAACATTTTCGCCGAAGCCCAAAAGGAAGCCGAAAACGCTGAAAACGCCGAAATTGTCGAAAAACCGACCGAAACCGGCACAGAAGCCTGATGCCCTTGCCCAAACGTTATGTACAAAGGAAAAAAAGTAGTCGTCGTTCTGCCGGCTTATAACGCCGCCAAAACGCTCGAAAAAACCTATCGCGAAATCCCCTTCGATCTGGTCGACGAGGTCATCCTCTGCGACGACCACAGCCGCGACAATACCGCCGAACTCGGCCGCAGCCTGGGCATCAGGCACGTCATCGTGCACGAACGCAACAAAGGCTACGGCGGCAACCAGAAATCTCTCTACAACAAAGCCCTGGAAATCGGCGGCGACATCGTTATCATGTTGCACCCCGACTACCAGTACACCCCGAAACTCATCCCCTCCATGGTCAATATCATCGGGGAAGAACTCTACCCGGTAGTGCTGGGCTCGCGCATCCTGGGAATGGGGGCGCGCAAAGGTGGCATGCCCATGTACAAATACGTGGCCAACCGCTTCCTGACCTTCACCCAGAACACCCTGGTCCACTACAAACTCTCCGAATACCACACCGGCTACCGGGCATTCAGCCGCGAAGTGCTGCAGGCGATCGACTACAACCGCAACTCCGACGATTTCGTGTTCGACAACGAGATGCTCTCCCAGATCATCTACGCCGGCTTCGATATCGCCGAAGTGACCTGCCCTACCAAATACTTCGACGAAGCCTCGAGTATCAACTTCCGACGCAGCATGAAGTATGGCCTGGGCGTTCTCAGAGTCTCCTTCAATCACTGGCTGCAACGGACGGGACTGGGGAAATTCGAGATTTACCGCAAACCCGGACAATGAGCCGGCGCAGCAGCGCGGATTTGAGGGAGCGGCAGCAGAACCGGAAGAAATGGTTGCCGGAAAAATGTCAACGGATAGCAAACCTTTGGGGATATTGCGCCGTTAACGTTAATGTTTACAAAAAAATACGAAAGCGGGTTGCCCGTACCGAATAAGTATCCCTATTTTGCCTTCGAAAACAAGAAAAATTCGCTGCTCTGCCGATGAAAAATTTTGTACTCCTGATCTTTTTTGTGCTCGCCGGTTATGCCCTGAACGCCCAAAGTTCCGCCCGCCCCGAGTTGTCCGTGTACCCCAACCCGGCTACCGAATATTTTTCCGTCAACGACAATTCCGAGCTCGTGGGTCAGGTGTTGGTCTTCAATCTCGTCGGCAAGCAGGTCAAGGCATACGATTTTGTCAAGGGCGAACGCTATTCTCTGCTCGACCTTCCCAAAGGCTACTACCTCGTGCAATTGCTCGACCGCAATCATAAAGTGATTACGACGCAGAAACTGGACAAGCGATAATTTTTGGGCAGAAAACCTGTCGAATGGAAAATCCCCGGTGCATATGAAATGCGCCGGGGATTTTCCATTCAGG
The DNA here is from genome assembly GCA_020849825.1 of Saprospiraceae bacterium. Lineage (GTDB taxonomy): Bacteria > Bacteroidota > Bacteroidia > Chitinophagales > Saprospiraceae > M3007. The sequence continues at coordinate 8,340 of JADZFP010000212.1, read as the reverse complement.
TCACTTTGCTCCCACTGCCCCAAAACCTTTCAGCCACGCCACCAGCTGCGCTTTCTGTGCTTCGCTCAGGCGCGCGTCGGCGTGGGTCCAGGTATAGCTGCCAAGCGGCATTTCGCCTTCTTCCACCATTTCCACACTTTCTTCAAGGGCATGCAACTGATCGCGGTCCGACAGCGCTCCGAAAGTGGAAAAATTGAGGTGTTCGCGGCCCTCGTTGACGTGGTGTTTCAGCCACCACGACACGGGCGCCACTTCTGCATACCAGGGGTAGCGGGTTTCGTAGGAGTGGCAATCGTAACAAGCCGATTTCAGCACCTGCTGCAATTCGGGGGGCGGAGCGGCTATAGCGATAAAATCCTGTGCCGGGTCGACAGCAGGTACCGCTTTGTCAATGCGAAAAATTTGGATCAAAACGAATAGTCCGGCAAGCGCCAGGAGCCAACGGCGAATCTTCATGATCAAATTTGAATTAATGTGGCGAAATGTAGCGCTGCTTGCGACGAACAAGGCCTTTTTTGCAAAAAATTTGACCGCCGTTTGCCAAAAGCTCTTTCCCTCGTAAGCGTGCCGAACCGGAAATGCTACATTCGCCCGGTCTAATCCAATCCCTGTCTGCCCTCCCGCAGCGGGTATCCAACATGTCCAAACCAACTCCGTGTATTATGATCAGAAAAATCCTCTTTCTTCTGCTGCTAGCCTGTTCCTTCGGTTCGCTTGACGCCCAGTCGCTCTGGACGGATCAAGCCGAATCTGCAATTCCTCTCGTCGGCGAACGCCGAATCGTTCCCCAGCAATACCGCACCGTAAGGCTCGACCTCGACGCTGCGCAGGCGCTAATGAATACCGCCCCCGAGCGGTTCAAACCCAGTTCGACCGAGAACCAGGTAACGATCAGCCTGCCAACGCCCGACGGCGGCTGGCAAAGCTACCGCCTGTTCGAATCGCCCGTCATGGCGCCGGAACTTCAGGCACAGTATCCCGAAATTCGTTGCTATACCGGTACCGGTATCGACGACCCTACCGCCACGCTGAAATGCGACATCACTCCCTGGGGTTTCCACGCTATGGTGATTTCGCGCAACCACAGCACCATGTTTATCGACCCGTACAGCCACGGCGACGCCGATAACTACGTTGTTTATTACAAAAAAGACTACGTTTCCAAAAAATCCACCGAATTCACCTGCACGACGGAAGACGGTGAAATTTCGGTCGATGAAAACATCCTGCCCGATATCGATGCCGAATTTCAGGGGGATTGCCAACTCCGCCAGTATCGCCTGGCACTGGCCTGCACCGGCGAATACGCCACGTTCCACGGCGGCACCAAGCCTCTCGTATTGGCTGCCATGAACACGAGTATGAACCGCGTCAATGGCGTATATGAAACCGATCTGGCCATCACCATGCAGATCATCGCCAACAACGACCTGATCATCTTCCTCAACGCCGCCACCGACCCCTACACCAACAACGACGGCGCTACGATGCTCGGTCAGAACCAGACGACCTGCAACAACATCATCGGTGCGGCCAACTACGACATCGGCCACGTATTCAGCACGGGCGGCGGCGGTATCGCCTCGCTCAAGTCCGTCTGCTCCAACAGCAACAAGGCCCGCGGCGTGACCGGCGGCGGCTCGCCGGTCGGCGACGCTTTCGATATCGACTACGTTGCCCACGAAATGGGCCACCAGTTCGGCGCCAACCACACCCAAAACAACAACTGCAACCGCGTGGCCGGCGCATCCATGGAACCGGGCAGCGCCTCCACGATCATGGGTTACGCCGGCATCTGCAACCCCAACGTGCAGAACAACTCCGACGACTATTTCCACGCCATTTCCCTCCAGGAAATCAGCAACTTCATCACCGGCGCCAACCACACCTGCCCGGTGGAAATCAATACCGGCAACAATGCCCCCACCGTCAACGGCGGCCCCGATTTTGTGATTCCAAAATCCACGCCTTTCTCCCTCACTGCCACGGGCAGCGATGCCGACAACGACCCGCTCACCTATTGCTGGGAACAAATGGACCCTGAATTCGCTACCATGCCGCCCGTATCGACGAGCGCAACCGGTCCGCTGTTCCGCTCCTACAAAGGCGTTCCCTCGCCCACCCGCTGGTTCCCGCGCCTGCCCGACCTGGTGGCCAACGTCAATTCGACCTGGGAAGAACTGCCGGGCGTGGCCCGCACCATGAAATTCCGCGTCACCGTACGCGACAACCACGACGGCGCAGGCTGCACCGAAGAAGACGACGTGGTCATTACCGTTTCGGGCGCCGCAGGCCCCTTCGTGGTCAGCGAACCCAATACCAACGTGCTGTGGTACGTCGGTGAAACCAAAACCGTCACTTGGAACGTCGCCGGCACCAATGCCGCGCCCGTCAACTGCGCCAACGTGAAAATCCTGCTCTCCACCGACGGCGGCTTTACCTACCCCATCACCCTGCTCAACAGCACGCCCAACGACGGCAGCGCCGACGTGGTAGTGCCCAACAACATCTCCAACACCTGCCGTGTGATGGTTCTTTCGGTCGGCAACGTGTTTTTTGATATTTCGAATGTCAATTTCCGCATCGAGCAGCCCCCGGTGCCCACTTTTGTGATGACGGCCTCGCCCGAATCGCTCGAAGGCTGTCCTGATGAACCCGAAACGGTCACGCTGAACCTCGCAGCCCTGGCCGGCTTCAACAGCCCGGTCAATATCGCCATCGCCGGCGCTCCGGCTGGCGCTACAGTAGCGATCACCCCTAACCCCGTCACGCCTTCCGGCAACGTCACCGTAACCATTTCCGGCCTGACACCTGCCATGGCAGGCAACTATACCCTCGACATTACGGCCACTTCGGGCGCCATTGTACAAAACGCTTCCGTTTCAATGACCGTACTGCCGGGTGCGCCCACCGACTTTGCCGAACTCTCGTTGCCGGCCGACGGCACAGTGGAAGTACCCTCCACCACTACCCTCGAATGGGAGGCCGTGCCGCAAGCCGGTACGTATCAGGTGGAAGTCGCCACCAGCCCGGCTTTTGATGCCGGTTCCATTGTGTACAGCGGTAGCTCCTCCGATGCCAATGCGGCAGTTTCCAGTTTGGCCCCCAATACCGTGTACTACTGGCGGGTAAAAGCCCTCAACAGCTGCGGCGACGGCGGTTTCTCCGCTTTTGCCGCTTTCCAGACGGCCAATATCGACTGCAACGCCAATTACGCCAGCACCGACGTGCCGGTGACGATCGACGGCGCTTCCGTTAATACCGCCACCTCCGACATCATTGTGCCGGTCAGCGCCAGCATCAGCGACGTCAACGTCAGCGTACAAATCAACCATACCTGGACGGGCGACCTTTCCGCAACGCTGACTTCGCCCACGGGCGCCGTCATTCAGTTGTTCGACCAGCCGGGCGTGCCGGCTTCCAGCTTCGGTTGCCAGGGCGACAACATCAACGCCGTGTTCGACGACGGCGCGGCCAATACTGCCGATGCATTCGACGCAGCCTGCGGCAACCTGCCCGCCATCAGCGGAACGTATCAGTCCATTGCCCCGCTATCGGTTCTCAACGGAACCAACATGCTGGGCACCTGGGTACTTTCCGTCACCGACAATTTTGCCGAAGACGGCGGTTCGCTCGTCGGATGGAGCCTCTCGTTCTGTGTAGGCAGCGCAAATATTGACGCCAGCCTGACGACCAATGAAGTACTCACGGTGCTGGCCGGCAACAGCGGCGCCATCGATACCGACCACCTTGAAGCCGCTTATTCCGGCGCTGCAGGGCAGGGCGTTTATACCGTGCTGGTGTTGCCCGAAGCCGGCCAGTTGTTGCTCGACGGCGCTCCGCTGGGCGTGGGCGGCACGTTTACACAAGCCGATATCGACGCCGGTTTGCTCACGTACCAGCACGATGGCGGAACCGACACCGAGGATGTATTCCAGTTCGATTTTTATGATGAAAACAACGGCGCGTGGTTCCACGGCGGTTTGTTTAATATCAATATTATCCAGAACTCGCTGAATGTTTCGGCCGGCCAAACCCAGGGCATCGAATGCAACGGCGCAGCAACGGCTGAAATCACCGTGGACGTTGCCGGCGGCGCCGCACCCTTATCGTACAGCCTCAACGGCGGCGCTGCACAAAGCAGCAACGTGTTCTCCGGCCTCGGTGCCGGCACGTACAGCATCGTGGTCACCGACGACAACGGCTTCTCCGCCACCACCAACGAAGTAGTCATCGAAGAGCCCGGCGCCATTCAGGCCAGCGCGACTACCCTCGACGACGACATCACCGTGGATGCCTCCGGCGGTTCCGGCGCTTTGTCGTACAGCCTCGACGGTCAGACCTTCCAAAGCAGCAACGTATTTGCAGACCTGCCCAACGGCTTTTACACCATCACCGTGCAGGACGAAAACGGCTGCGCTGTTACGACTGACGCCGTTGTTGCCGTCAATACCTTGCTGACGAATCTTTCCATCGATGCCGAAGTCGACTGCAATGGCGCAGCCAGCGGCGAAATCAGCGTCATGGCCGGCGGCGGCGAACAGCCCTACGAGTACAGCCTCAACGGCGGCGCCTTCCAAAGCAGCAACGTGTTCTCCAACCTGAGCGCAGGAAGCTATGAAGTGACCGTGCGCGACAACCAGGGCTTCACCGCCACGACCAACACCGTCGTACTGGAAGAACCCGACGCCATCAGCGCCTCGGCCTCGGCCACGCTCAACGTCATCACGGTGACTGTCACCGGCGGCACCGGCGCACTGCAATACAGCCTCGATGGCGGCGCATTCCAGTCGGGCAACACCTTCGGCAACCTGCCCAACGGCGATTACACCATCACCGTGCGCGACGCCAATGGCTGTACCGCCACGACCACGGCCACTGTCAGCGTGCCCCCTCTCAGCATCGCCGACGTAGACGCTACCGACATCCTGTGCAACGGCGGCAGCAGCACGCTTACCGTGAGCGCCAGCGGCGGTGTACCGCCCTATCAATACAGCCTCGACGGCGGCGCTCCCCAGAGCAGCAATGTGTTCAACAATGTCGCCGGCGGCGCACACGCCATCGAAGTGAGCGACGCGGCAGGTAACAGCATCGTGCTCGACGACTTCACCATCGTCGAACCCGATCCCATCGTCATCGACGTGGCGCTCTCCGGCAACGATATTTCCGTCATAGACGTCACCGGCGGCACGGCCCCGTACTCTTTCGCTACCGACGCTCCCTCGAACGTCGACCTGCCCAACGGTACTTACGGTGTCACCGCGACCGACGCCAACGGCTGCACCGCTACGACCACCTTCACCGTCAATGTCCCGCCGCTTGCGATCGTTCAGATCACTGCCACCACGCCCACATGCAATGGCGCTTCGGACGGCAGCCTGACCATTACTGCCGGCGGCGGCGAACCGCCCTACGAATACAGCCTGAACAACGGCCCCTGGCAAAGCGGCAACGTGTTCGACAACATCGGCGCCGGCCCGCAAAACATCAAAGTGCGCGATGCTGCCGGTACGGTGGTTGAACTGAACGCCGTGGTCACCGAACCTACCCCGGTTGCGGTTTCCGTGACGGTCAACGGCAACGACGCAGTGCCCTTCGTCACCGGCGGTACGCCCCCGTACGCCTGGACAATTGCCGGTCAGATCGACCTGATCGACCTGCCCAACGGCGCCTACACACTCACCGCTTCCGACGCCAACGGTTGCACGGCTACGGTGACCTTCACGGTCGATTACACGCCAATCTCCGCCACGCTCAGCGTGATCGGCGATCCCTGCCTGGCCAACAGCTTCGAGATTGCGGCCACCGGCGGCGTAGCGCCGTACCAGTATGCCACGAACAACGGCGGCTACCAGGCCAGCCCGCAGTTCCTCAACCTCCCGCCCGGCGCCTATAATTTCTACGTGAAAGACGACAGCGGCGAAGTGTTCCCGATCCCGGTAACGGTGGTCGTCTCGCCCCCGCTCGCGGCATCGGCCAGCGCCAGCAACGGTACGGTAACCGTCGTCGCCTCGGGCGGCACAGGGCCCTTCACCTATACCCTCAACGGCACGACGCAATCCGATCCGGTTTTTGAAAACGTACCGGAAGGCACCTACACGGTCACGGTGACCGACGTCAGCACGGGTTGCACGGCAAGCACGGAAGTCACGGTCATCATTATCGGCAGCGTGGAACCCGGCACTGCCTGGGGGCTGGTCGTATCGCCCAACCCGAGCCAGGGATTGTTCCGCCTGAGCCTGCACAACGCCCCGGCTACCGCGCTCCGCGCCGACGTGTTCGACGCCAGCGGCCGCCTCGTGCTCACGCAAGCCCTGCCCGCGGCCGGCGGTGAATTCAACACCGTCATCGACCTGCTCGATGTGCCGCAAGGTTTGTACCTCCTGCGTTTGTCGGACGACAAAAACTGGGGTACGGTGCGCCTGAGTGTGGTGCGGTAATACAGCATTTGATGAATGAGAAAAAGCCGCTTCGGGGTTTCCCGGAGCGGCTTTTTTGTAGGCAGAGACTCCGCCCTATAAGGGTTTAAAACCCTTATAGGGCGGAGTCATCATCCCCCCGTCTTCACCACCCTCAGCGCCTGCACCGGCAGTCCATCGCGCAGGACGACCAGGGTGCAGACGCCCGGCGGTGCGGCCCCCGCGTCGATTTCCGTGACGAAATGCGGGTCGTAGGCCTGTTCGAGCACTAACCGCCCCGCCGCATCGTACAAAGCCAGGCGGTATTCGCCCGGCGGGATGGCGGGCCCCAGCAAGGCCCCCAGCAAAAACCGCTCGCGAAACGGCGATGGCCAGGCCCCGAAAACCTCCTGCCGGCCCGGCGGCTCGCCCGCGTCGAGAATAAAATGGTTGGTGCCGCAATCGGGCCAGAGACAACCATTGCCGTCGAGGCGTACCAGCCAGGCGTTCTGAGGGAAAGGGTCTTCGGGAAGAGTGTCTTTCAGGTCGCCGCAAAAAATCAGGTCACCACCGGCGAGCTCGAACCCGTTGTACAGCCAAGCGTCGGTTTGTCCCTTGACGATGTCAAAGATCCGGCGCTGCCACAGCGTTTCGCCCTCCTCATTCAAACGAACCACGTAAGCGCCGTAATAAAAATTGGAGTCGGTGATGACGCCGGTGAGGTTGGCATCCATGCCGCAAGCAATAATATCGCCATTTTGTGCGGGAAATATATCGTACAAAAAACGTTGGAGTTCCGTCACGACCAGTTTGGTCCACATCAACTCGCCATCAGGACCAATCCTGAAAAACATATTGGGTTCGGGATCCACCAGGGCGAAAGTATCAACGGGCCAGAACCCCACCACACCGCCGTCGGGGTAATAAGCCAGCGAGACCCAACGACCGGCGCCGCTGTCATACACCGTCGGGTCGGGCAATTCGGTTTGCCACAGCAGGTTGCCGTCGGGGTCGTGCCGGCGCACGATGGCCTTGCAATCGTAACAATCGCTGTAGATACTCACCAGGCCGCCGTCGGGCGTGGCTTCTATATCATTCCAATACACGTTGGGCATCTCCACCTCCCACAACAACTGCCACTGCGGGTCGTACACCTCCACCTTGCCCCGCCTTATATTGCCCGGCTTTCGGTACATGTACGATACGAACAGGCGCTCCCCGTCGGTGGTCATGTCGCGGGCCCAGTAGGTGCCGCTTATGCCGCCGGGCTCGCCGTAGTCGAAGCGGGAGAGGTAGTTGCCTTCCAGATCATAAGCAAGTACGGACAGGTATGGCGGGTTGCCGTTGTAATTGACGTTGATAAAAATGGTATCGTTGCGTATAGCCATTGCTTCAAAGTGATTCTCCTGAATGGTATCGTAGAAAATCACTTTTTTCCACAATAAATTTCCGTCAAAGTCAGTCTGAATCAGGCCGCCGCAGCTCTGAGTGTTATAATTACAAAAAGCTTTTAATAACATCAGGGGCCCCTGCTCAGTCAGAAGGACTTGTCCCGCAAATTCATTGCCCATTTGAAGATCAAACGTTTTACTCCATTGGCCCATCAATTTTCCATTGACAGATAATAAGTAAAACAATAGGAGGACTATATGCTTATGATATACTTTCATATTGTTTGCTGTTGAGAAAAAAAGTGGCTCAATCACGCTACTTGACATTTTTGAAAAAAGCGGCGAAAGCCTGATTTTTGTGTTTATAACAACATAATCAATGCTTTCACCGCTTTTTTCAAAAATGACAAGTAGCGTGCCCTTTCTTAGAGTATGTTGAGCTTTTCGTAGGAGCGTAAAAAAGGGAATCAGTCCATACCTTTTGAGTGTCTAATTCTTCGGTTATGGTCACTCAATTTACTGAGCTCACTGATTCCCAATGGGAAGTTATG
>JADZFP010000211.1 GCA_020849825.1 Saprospiraceae bacterium | reverse complement strand
CTCCTACACCGCCCTGTGCAGCGCGGGTAAATACCTCTTCCACCCAGAGTTTGACGGGTTTGGGGTAGTACGGACCGACCGGGCCGGTGAAAATGAGGAATCGATATTTTTCGGAAGCATGCACACCGAAGTATTCGTCGGTGGCAAACATCAGCGGCCGGATGTAGAGCGAGTGGTCTTCTTTTTCGGGAATCCAGTCGCGATCGAGATCAACAAGCATTTGCAGGCCTTGCATGAAGAGTTCTTCGGGCAGTTGCGGCATACACATGCGTTCGGCGGAAACGTTGAGTCGGCGTGCGTGCAGTTCGGGACGGAACAAGACAGGTTCGCCGTTGCGTTTGGAGGCCTTCATACCTTCAAAGATGCTCTGACCGTAATGCAAGGCCAGGTTGGCGGGCGAAATGTCGAAACGCTGGAATGGTTCGATTCGGGGGTTTACCCACTGTGTACCGTCATAATCAACGATAAACATGTGGTCGGAAATCACCTTCCCAAACGGGATGTTGGAAAAATCAACATCGTGCAGCCTGGTTTGAGTTGTGGTGGTGACTGTAATGGGAAATTTGACAGCCATGTGCGAAGTGGTGGTTATGCGGTGAAAACCTGAGTGATTGGTGTGGCAAAGATAAGGAGGTTTTTAGCAAATGATGAAAATAAAATTTTCCAAGGCAAATTCTTTTTTCAAATATTCAGAACTAAATTTTACGGACCTTAGCTTTCTTTTAAAAAAATACTTTGCGGGCGAAAGTTCCGTCTGTATCCGATTATTTACTTTTACCCTATGTTTTCTCCCGACGATCTGATTTTTCTCAGCCCTGAAAACAGTCTGCCCGGACAGGTCGAGGGCGGTTTTGCGCGGAGGGTTATGGTAATCCTGGCGGCGGAAGAAAACCTGCCCGACAACCGCGCTTTTCTCACCAAGGTGCTCGCTGCCGCTCAGTTGAACTTATTGCAAGACTGCTTGCTGGTCGAAGTGCCTGCATCCGGCAGCATAGCGCTCTCGGGCATCTTGAAAGTTAAACAGCCGACACAGGTACTTGTTTTTGGAACAAGGCCCGAACAACTCGGCTTTCGCATTCAGGTCAATTTGTACCAGCCTTTCCATTTTCAACACACGAGCTTTTTATTTGCCGAAAAACTCGGTCTGGTAGAACCCGACAAAAACCGGAAAGGCCAGTTATGGCGCGCGCTCCAGACGCTTTTTCTCTAAACATCCATTGATTTGAACGTTTATTACAGTTTATGAAAGCTTACGTATTTCCCGGACAGGGATCGCAATTCGAAGGCATGGGCAAAGAATTATACGCCGAAAATGCCCAGGCACGCGAACTGTTTGAAGCGGCCAACGACATACTCGGCTGGCGACTTACCGACGTCATGTTTGAAGGGTCGAAAGAAGACCTCACGCAAACCAGGGTCACTCAACCCGCCGTATTCCTCGAAAGTATCGTACGCGCCAACATCGCCGGCGATCAATTCCGCCCCGACGCCGTGGCCGGCCATTCGCTCGGCGAGTTCACCGCGCTCGCTGCTGCCGGCGCGCTTTCATTCGAAAGCGCGCTACGGCTCGTGAGCCAACGCGCCTTCGCCATGCAAAAAGCCTGTGAACTGGCCGACGGTACCATGGCGGCTGTGCTGGGTATGGACGACGCCGTTGTCGAAGAGGTTTGCGCCGCCATAAAAGAGGAAATCGTTGTGCCGGCCAATTACAATTCGCCCGGACAGCTGGTTATTTCCGGCTCCCGGAAAGGTATCGAACTGGCCGTAGCCAAATTGCAGGAGGCCGGCGCCCGCAGGGTCGTGGTATTGGCCGTTGGCGGCGCATTCCACTCGCCTCTAATGCAGCCCGCGCAAGACGAACTTGCTGCTGCGATCAATGCCGCGGCATTTGCCCAACCGGTTTGTCCGGTGTATCAAAATGTTCATGCTCAGCCGGTTACCGACCCGGAGGAAATCCGCCGCAACCTCGTAGCCCAGCTGACCTCGCCGGTGCGATGGACGCAAACCGTTGAAAACATGATCGCCAACGGAATTACCGAATTCGTTGAAGTAGGAGGATCCGGGGCGGTTCTGCGGGGAATGATCAGAAAAATCAACAAGGAAATCGCAGCGGATGCGTTATGATCCCCTAAATTCGTACCGTACCTGAATTTTTTCCCAACATGGCAGCGCAGCAAGAAGTGAAAAGCGGCCAGATTTTGCTGGCAGAACCATTCATGCAGGATCCCTATTTCCGGCGTGCAGTCGTTTTATTGTGCGAACATCACGATGAAGGAAGCGTCGGTTTTATTTTGAACAAGAGCATCGACATGGGCCTGAACGACCTGATGACCGAATTTCCAAAATTCGAAACGGAGGTTTTTTACGGCGGACCGGTACAGACGGATACCCTGCACTACGTTCACAATGTGGGGGATTTGCTGGAGGAAAGTGTAAAAGTAGCCGACGGTGTGTGGTGGGGCGGCGATTTTGAACAACTCAAGTTTCTCATCAGCTCGCAACTCATCGAACCGCACAACATCCGCTTTTTCGTGGGGTATTCCGGCTGGTCGTCGGGGCAACTCAGCGAAGAACTCGGCTATGGTTCCTGGGTGCAGGCAGACATGGATGCTAATTATCTTTTCAAAACCAAGCCCCGCGAACTGTGGAGCCAGGTCATGTATAACAAGGGCAACGTCTTCGAAATTCTGGCCGATATGCCGGAGCATATCAGTTGGAACTGAGTTTCCCTCGATTGATAATTTTCGTTTCAAACGGCCGGAGTTCTTCCCGGCCGTTTGGCGTTAAAGGCGCCCGGACGGCGCGACTGTTGAGATTGACCAGCCCCCAAAAATCTTCCTCGCCCAGACGAAACCCGATCCTGTACACATCGGGCATCAATTCCGTTACCTGCTCTACCCTGCTTTTGCCCAAATGCAAAGCCGCGGTTATTTTTTCGCTTTGTAGCTCCGAATATTCGCCCGGATGATCGGAGGTAAACAACAACCCGCCTAACAACGCATTGACTGTCAGCAGTGTATTCTGCTGATCGGGGCTCAGTTGCTGCTGATCTTTCCTTAAAATAAACACGTCCGGGTCGTTGCCGAATGCCCGCCCGCCCAGGGCCCAGCGCGACAGCGTCGAGCGCAGCGAGGCCAGGGTGCTGACGCGCTCGCGGTGCCGAAGCCAGTTGAGCAGCCGGTGCTCCCAGCGCGTGTGCACATCTCCGCCGATGCGGCAGAATTCCGCACGCCCCATCACCGAACCGAGCGGTACGCCGCAGGCCAGAAACTGATCATCGGCCAGTTGGTGGCGCAGAAAATCAATGGCGTCGGCCATCACTTGTCCCCGGGTTTTGGAGCGGGGCGGCGCCAGACAGGCGGCAAAGAGGAAATCCAGCTTGAAAAGCCGGTAGCCCCATTTTTCACGCGCCAGGTGAAATACCCCGCTCAGGTACTCCTGTACTTTGGGATGGTAAATGTCGAGCGCATGATACCAACCGCCCCATAAGGGGTTCCAGCCGGCCCGCAAGGGCTTTCCCTTCCCGTCCCTCAAGAGCCAATCGGGGTGTTTTCGGGCCAGTTCGGAGTGCGCCGATGCCACAAAAGGCGCCATCCAGATGCCAGGAACAAGACCGGCATTCCGGATTTCAGCAGCCATTTTGGCCATACCTCCCGGGAACTCGGGTCGAACGGAAAACCAGTCGCCAACCGCGGTTTGCCAGCCGTCGTCGATCTGAAAATAACGAAACGGCAGTCCGCTTTCCACCACCCCGCGCAGGTTCTCGAGCAGTATTTCTTCGGAAATATGGGTAAAATGGCGGTACCAACTAGTCCAGCCAAGTATGCCGCGCTCCCGCTCAGGCGCTTTGTAATGATAAACCACATTGTCGCGAAGCAAGGCAAAATACCGGTCATAAACTTCTTTTTCCGTCCCCTCCCCTATCCAGATATCCATTGCCGGGAACGAATGAGACAAGGCCAGGCCGTCCAGATCTTTCCTGACAGTGAGTATGGCGTTGTGGTGATCGTACATTATCGCCGTGAACCCTGTACTTTCATTCAACGAGCCGATCAGCCGCGACAATCCGCTTTCAACCAGCACCGTGTAGGTCCAGGCGTGCAGGTAACCTTTTCCCCTCGGGATGCCGGCGATGTGCTCATCGCCATAAAAACCCATCCTCGGCCGGGCCAGCCCGCGAAGCCGGGGTATTTGGTCACTCGGATGCAAAAAGCGGGTTTCACTCCACGATTGGAATCCGTTGGCCAGAAACCGCGCCGCGGGCGAGAGTTGAAGGCTGAAATGCAGTTCGAGCCCCCCGACGTTCAGGTCTTGTTTGGGATGAAGGTAGATGGTGTATCGCTGGCCGTATTTTTCAGTATTTTGTTGAAAATCAACATACAACTCGGTAAATGAGTTGGACCGCTCCGGCAGAATTTGATAGGATTGGCGGTCGATTCGGAGTATTGCTTGTCGAAGGGTCAGCATATTTTCGATATAGAAATATTTCGAGTGCAAGTTAGGTATCGTTGGACGGAAGACCGGGGCGCTTACGACAGAATTTGGTCGCAGGCTTTTGTTGTCTTTGAAAAGTGTAATGAAAAACTACCTTTGCCCGGTTTTTTTGAAAATGTTGTGAAATCCACGTCTGATCGTCACCATCCGCTCCTGGTTCGCGCCGTAGCCCAAGGGCTGCAGTCTATCTTCCGCGACAACCGTCACGCCGACAAAGTAATTGAAAACACCCTTCGCCAGAATACCAAAGCAGGTAGCCGCGACCGGGCTTTTATTGCCGAAACAACCTACGAAATCGTACGGTATTACCGGCTTTATACCGAGATTCTGGGCATTACGCCACACAACGAGGCAGATTTCTGGCTGCTCGTAGGGGTGCATTTTTTGGTAAAGGAAAATCCGGTACCGTTGCCCAACTGGATTGAATTCAAGTCGCTCAATCCGCCTTTTATCCTGAAAAAAGCAACGGAACTGCGCAACATTCGCAAGTTCCGTGAAAGTATCCCCGACTGGCTCGACGAACTGGGGGCTGCCGAACTGGGCGATCGCTGGGACGAAACCCTGGCCTGGCTCAACAAACCTGCACAGGTAGTACTGCGCGCCAACCGGCTCCGTACCGATCGATTGGCTTTGCGTCAGGCCCTTCGCGCAGAAGGTATTGAGACCGAGCCATATGGCGAAGACAGTGATGCATTGGTGCTGCAACGCCGCCAGAACGTGTTCCAGACAAAAGCCTTTCAGGATGGTTGGTTCGAAGTGCAGGATTACAGTAGTCAGCAAGTGGCGCCGCTACTTATGCCCTGGCCCGGTCAGCGCGTCGTTGATGCCTGTGCCGGCGGCGGCGGCAAATCACTGCACCTGGCTGCACTGATGCAGAACAGAGGCACGCTCATAGCGCTCGATACCCTCAACTGGAAACTGGAGGAATTGCGCACCCGTGCCCGCCGGGCCGGCGTAGCCAATATCGAGACCCGCGTCATTGAGAACAACAAGGTCATCAAACGTTTGTACGATTCGGCCGACCGCCTGCTGCTTGATGTGCCTTGTAGCGGCCTGGGCGTCATCCGGCGCAATCCCGATTCCAAATGGAAAATGACCCTGGATTCGATCGAAAAACTCAAAAAAACACAACAGGAGATCCTGCAGTCGTACAGCCCTATTCTCAAAGCAGGCGGGCGAATGGTATATGCCACCTGCAGCATCCTGCCCTCCGAAAACGAACAACAAGTGGCTGCATTTTTAGCCAGTGAGGCAGGCCGTGATTTCAGTCTGGTGAAAGACTTGAAAATACTGCCGCAGGACGAAGGGTTTGACGGCTTTTACATGGCCGTGCTTCAGAAAAAACGCGGCGAAATTGCCGCTGAAGAAGGAGAAAATCCGATATTCGCTATCGGATAAAGTAACCTTGTCATGACGCTTCAATCATTGCTCCGCGACTACGCCGTGTACAACCACTGGGCCAACCAGCGTATCATCGACTGGATCTCCGATCAGCCCCTCGAACTGATGGATCGCCAGACGCCATCAAGTTTTCCAACCCTGCGGATGACTTTTTTGCACATTTGGGATGCGCAGTACCTGTGGTACGAACGCCTACAGGGCGTCTCTCCGGATTCATTTCCTTCCAAACAATACGACGGACTTATTCAGGACGTATTTGAAGGCGTGTTGCGCTCCTCGGAAAAACTCGCGCAGTTTCTTGTGCAGCAATCCGATGATTTTATTGCCGGAAACGTCGTTTATAAAACCACTTCGGGAAAGGAATTTACCCACATGGCCTCCGAAATCATCCTGACGGTATTGCAGCACAGCACCTACCACCGGGGCCAGATCGTGACCATGGGCCGCAGCCTCGGCATCGCCAACCCGCCGCAAACGGATTATATCGCCTACGTCAGGCTGAAATCCGATCCGGTAAACTAGAACGGCTTCGTACTTTTGGCGGTGACGCGTTACCTGCGCCGCTACCATGAAAATCATTCACTTCTCGGATACTCACCTCGGCTATCAAGCCTACGACGTCGTCAATACGCGCGGGATCAATGCGCGCGAACAGGATTTGTACGATGCTTTCGAGGCGGTGATCGACCAGATTCTCGTCATTCGTCCCGATGTCGTGGTGCATTCGGGCGATTTTTTCCACCGCCCCAGCCCCAGCAATCGCGCCCTCACGCTCGGCCTGGAACAACTGCGGCGATTGTGCGACGCTAAAATACCCGTCGTCATTATAGCCGGCAACCACGAAACGCCAAAAACCATTTATACCAGTCCGATACTTCGCGCTTTGCGTAGCCTCGAATGTGTGGTTCCCGTTTTTGGAGAGCAATACGAAGTGCACGAATTTGGCGAACTGGCCGTCCACGGCGTGCCGCACATCAACGACGATCGTTTGCTTCAGCAGGAACTCGCTCGTCTTCAACCCTTGCCCAACCGATGGAATTTGCTGCTGTTGCACACCTCGCTGGGCAAAACCTACCTGATGGAAGAATATGGCGAGCAGATTTATCCGCCCGAATTCATCGAAAAACTGGCAGGATTCCAGTACATCGCTCTCGGCCATTGGCACAATTTCCAGCAAACCGGCGTTGTTCCGCAGGCCTGGTACGCCGGCTCCACGGAGCGAATGAGCGATACGGAAATCGGGGCGGAAAAGGGCTTTGTCGAACTCGACACCCAGCCCGACGGCAGTTTCAAGATGCAGTTTCATGCGATTAAAACCCGTCCGTGGCTGAAACTCGATCTGGTCAACTGTCAAAACAAAATTATTGCTGAGTTGCAGGAAGAACTACTGGCTTTCCGCTCCGCCAACGATACCCGTCAGGCCATCGTCAGCATCAATTTCAACGAGATCAAAGCCGAGCAAGCCATGGAGTTGTCCAATATCCGCCTGCGGCAAATATTCCCCGACAGTTTCCAGATTTTGCCCAAACGCAGGCTCGTGGCCGACCGGAACTTTGCACACCAAATCGAAGCTAACCAGTTCGACCGCCTCGATGGCATTTTTGCCGATTATTTGCGCAGCCGATACCCCGATAATCCGGCCCTGGCAGAAAAACTCGTCGAACGCGCCCGGCACTATTTCCATCCCCATCAAACCTGAAAACCTATGATTCTCAATACACTTCATCTGGAAAATTTCAAGCAGTACGGTCAGCTCGATCTCGAGTTTCGGGAAGGACTGGTGGGGGTGGTGGGTCGCAACGGGGCGGGCAAATCCACGCTGTTCGACGCCATCCTGTTTTGTCTTTTCGGGCAGGGACTGGAGAAAGAAATGGTGCGTTCCTCCTTTGCCGAGCCCAAAGCTACGGTTGCCCTGCACCTCGGCTTTACCCTCGGGCTCGAACGTTTTCTGGTCAAACGCGAATTCCGGGGCAAAATCCTGACCGCCGGCGCGGAGTTGTTCAAAAACGACGAACTGATCGCCAAAGGCGTTTTGCCCGTCAACGAAGAAATTGCCCGGCTGCTCAACATGGAGCGCGACGGTTTCCGGCGATCTGTATTTTCCGGGCAAAAAGAACTGGCGGAACTCTCCGAAGCCAGCGGCGCCGAACGCCAGCGCATGGTGCGCAAAATGCTCGGCCTCGACAACCTCGACGACATCAAAAAACGAATCAACGACGATACCCGCGCGCTGCGTCAGCAGATCAGCGGGCAAGCCCAACTGCTGTTGAGCGAAGAAACCGTCCGAGCCCTCGAAGAAGAGATCGAACAACGCCTTGCAGAATCCCATTCCCTGGCCGAACAATCAAGCCGGGAGCAAAAAGCGCTCGATGAAGTGGCGGTGCGGCAACGGCAGGCCCACCAGGAGTTTGATACACAGGAGCAATTATACCGGCGGTTTAACGAACTAAGGCGTGAAATCGATCGCGGACAGGAGCGGCAAGCCAATCTTCAGCAACAAAAACGTGAGCTGGCTCAGCGACAAAGCGATCTGCTCGCCACACAAAATGAACTTGAATCGCGCCGCGAGCAGTTTGCCGGCCGTTTGCGCAACAAATCGCAGCTGGCCGCGATGGACGAAGACCGGCAGCGCAAAACGAATTTTGAGGTCAATACCGGGAACCTGGCCCTCATTCAGGAACAACTTGACGCTTTGAATCGTCAAAACCCGGTGCCGTCCGACGCCGCTTCACGACTGCAATCGCTGGAAAATTCATTGGCGGAGCAGGAGCAGATTTTGAAGGAAACTACCGCCCGGATTGAATCGCAACTGGAGCAATTCCGCCGTATCGAGCGGGAAATCAGCACCCTTCACGAACGAATCCGCGACCGCGAGGCCAAGGTGAACAACCTGAAAGCCATCGGTAAAGACGGCGCCTGCCCCACCTGTTTTCAACCGGTGCGCGATGCCTACGAAAGTGTGATACAACAACTGGACACGGAGATCGCCGACATTCAGCAAGTTCAACTCGGCGCACTGGAAAAGGAAAAAGAACTGGCTAAACAAACAGGACTGTCGCTTCGTGAGCAGGAATCGGACGCCCGGTCCCGACTTGAGCAATCGAAACAGGCTAAAAACCTGCTGGAAGAACAAATCCGGCGACAAAAACAGCTGGCCGAACAAAAACAACACCTCGAAGCGCAGGCTACCCGGTACAGGCAAGTGTTGCAGCAGATCGGAGACGTGAATTTTAACGAAGCGGAATACCAATCGCTGAAACAGCGGGTGGATGCGCAGGAAACGGCCTACCTCGAATTCGCCAAAACCGAGGCTTACCTCGCCCGCGAATTGCCGCTGTTGCTCAAGGCGCAGGAACAGAACGAAATCAATGTTCAGGCTGAACTGGCCGGATTTCAGGAGAAAACCAGTCGGTTGGAAGCAATCGGTTTTAATGCCGAAGCCTATGAGGCCGCCAAAACCCGGCTGGCTGGTTTCGACGAAGCCTACGCCCGCCAGTCGGCCATCGCTGCCGAAATTGTGCGCAAACGCCAGGAGATCGACAACGACATCGAGCGCAAACGGGAAAAATTGCAAAACGATGCCCGTATCCGCAGATTGATCGGCGACAAACAGGCGGAAACCGAATTGCTCGACAAACTGGCGCTTTCGCTGGATGGTTTTCGCAACGAAATTCTGGAAAAGGTAAGCCCCTCCATCTCTCGCGAAGCCAGCGCTCTGTTCAGCCGGATTACCCGGGGCAAATACGAAAATATCCTCGTCGACGAAAATTTCGACTTCAAGATCGCCGACGGCGGCGAGTACTACCCTATCCGCCGGTTTTCGGGCGGCGAAATCGACCTGGCCAACTTTTGCCTTCGCATCGCCATTACCAAGGCGATTGTGGAACTCAGCGGATCGGGGCAGGGGATCGAATTTTTGGCTTTTGATGAAATTTTCGGGAGCCAGGATGAAGAACGCCGTATGGAAATCATGCTGGCGCTCAATTTTTTACAAGAGCAATTCCGGCAGATTTACATCGTCTCTCACAATGAAAGTTTGCGGGATTATTTTCCAAATATCCTGGAAGTGCGTTCCTTGCAGGAAGGAGGCAGTACGGCTTCCTGGGTCTGATAACCGCCAACCATGCATGTAGCCGACAAAAACGAATCGATTGCCCTCAATGGATTGACCGAAGAAGAGGTAAAAAAAAGCCGCGAAACCCACGGCCCCAATACGCTTTACCTCCAGCCCAAACGGCAATTGGGCAAGCTGTTGTTCGAAGTAGCCGGCGAGCCTATGTTCCTGCTCCTGGTGCTGGGCTGCGGCCTGTATTTTTTTCTGGGCGACAAAACGGAGGCCTGGCTAATGGCCGCTTCCATCTTATTTGTCATCACTATCGAGATCGTGCAGGAACTGCGCAGTGAAAAAGCATTGCGCGCACTGAGGGAATATTCACAACCCAAAGTAACCGTCATTCGCAACGGATTTCGGGTAGAAATCCCTTCCTCCGATTTGGTCGTCGGCGACCTGATGGTATTTTCCGAAGGCGAGCGCCTGGCTGCCGACGGTCGTGTGGTGCAATACAACGACCTGAGCATCGACGAGTCAGTGCTGACCGGCGAGTCGCTGCCGGTCAATAAAACGCAGGCGGAGGGTGAAAACCAGTTGTACCAGGGCACAGTCGTAGCGTCGGGCCAGGGAGTGGGCGTAGTGACCGCCGTAGGGCACCAAACCGCGTTTGGAAAACTGGGCAAGTCGATCGAATCCATCGAATCGGAACCCACCCCCTTGCAAAACCAGATCAACCGCTTTGTCAAATTGATGATGCTGATTGGTCTGGTCGCTTTTGTACTGGTTTTTATCGTCAATTACCTGTACGTCAATTCAGTTGTGGCGGCGCTGTTGTTCTCCCTTTCGTTCGGGCTGGCGCTGATCCCGGAGGAAATTCCGGTGGCATTTACCACTTTTATGGCTTTGGGGGCATATCGCATGACCCGGAAGAACGTGCTCGTCAAACAGCCTAAAACCGTCGAAAGCCTGGGTTCGGCCACCGTGATCTGTCTGGATAAAACCGGCACCATCACGGAGAATCAAATGAGCGTCGCGGAAGTCGTGGATGTCGCCGGCGACGGAAAAGTGCTGGAATACGCTATGTGGGCCAGCGAGCCGGAGCCGTTCGACGCCATGGAAAAAGCCATTCATGCTGCCTACGGCGAACAAACCATGCGCGACAAACGTCCCGATTTTCAACTTTTTCACGAATACCCGCTGAGCGGAAAGCCACCCATGATGACCCATTTGCACCGCAATACGACGGGCGACAGGGTCATTGCGACCAAAGGCGCGGTGGAGCGAATCATGCGGGTGTGCGGCCTCGACCACAAAAAACAGGAAGAAATTCACGACCGCGTCGGAAAACTGACGGCCTCCGGCTATCGCGTTCTGGGTGTGGCCAGCGCCGTTTGGACTGATGATGAATTTCCAAACGAACAGGATGATTTCCCCTGGGTATTTCAGGGCCTTGTCGCCTTGTTCGACCCGCCCAAGCAAAATATCCACGAGGTATTCAAGCAATTCTATCGGGCTGGTATTCAGGTCAAAATGATCACCGGCGATCATGCCGGCACTGCGCTTAATATTGCTCGCGAAAGTGGTCTGCGCATCGGTCATGCGGCGCCGCTAACCGGTGAAGCCGTTATGAACCTGCCTGAAGACGTACTCCGCGAAAAAGTCGGGGAAACGGTTGTCTTCGCCCGCATGTTTCCCGAAGCCAAATTGCGCGTCGTGGAAGCGCTCAAAGCCAACGGCGAAGTAGTGGCGATGACGGGCGACGGCGTCAACGACGGCCCGGCACTGAAAGCCGCTCAGATTGGCGTCGCAATGGGCCGCCGGGGCACCGAAGTTGCCAAAGGCGCCGCGTCCATGGTATTGCTCAACGACGACCTGGGCGGCATGGTCGTGGCCATTGAAAACGGCCGCCGTATTTACGCCAACCTCCGGAAAGCAATCCGGTACATCATTTCCATCCACATCCCGATCGTACTGACCGTCGTACTGCCGCTGGTATTCGGCTGGACCTACCTGCACATGCTGACCCCGATCCATGTTATTTTTCTGGAACTGATCATGGACCCGACCTGCGCCGTGGCATTTGAAAACGAGCCGACAGAGCCCCAATTGATGACCAACAAACCGCGTAAGGCCAACAGTCCTTTGTTTACCGGCAATGAATTGTTATTCAGTGTTTTACAAGGTTTGATTCTTACTGCCGGCGTAATGGGCGTATACCACTATGCCATCTGGAAAGGCGCCAGCGAGGCCGAAACGCGGACTTTTGTTTTTACTACCATGCTGGCCGGCAACATTTTCCTCACTTTTGCCAACCGCTCTTTCGAGCACACCATCGCCAAGACCTTCTTTTATAAAAATCGAAATATTCCGGTCATTGCGCTGATTACCATAGCGCTTCTGGCAGCCGTATTGTTCGTTCCCTGGGTCAATGGCTTGTTTAAACTGGGACAGGTTTCAATGAGCGACATTGCAATTTGTTTGCTCACGGCATTGGTGTCGGTAGCGTGGTTCGAGGTTTGGAAGGCGCTGACGTTCAGGAAGAGCGTTAAACAAGTTGCCGAACCCAAAATTTGAATTCCTCCCAGCCTTTTACGTGATCCAGTTTGTTTTTCAGCGCTGCCAGCGCTGATCGGTCGCCCGTTTTGGTTGAAATGTGCAAGGCCTCGACGATACTTGCTTCGACCGATTCGGGCTTCCTGTTTTTTCGCACGTACTGGCGTATCACGGGCAACATGTTTTCGACAAGTAACTCGTTGCCTTTTTCATAATGCAGGGCAAGGTGAAAAAGGCGCGCCAGAAACTGCACGTCCTGCCGCATTTCCTTTTTGCCGTCTTGCACGATGGCCGTAATGCGGTCGAGCGCAATATCCGGTTGACGTTCAAGGTAGTAGGCAACGGCCAGGTTGTACCGAAATACGATCTGGCGGTTTTGAGGAATATTGGCCGCGTAAGTTTTCAGTCCCTTTTCAATCTCCGGTTCTTCTTTCACGATGGCGGCATAATTTTCTTTTTGCGCCAAAAGGAGCATGTTGCAATAATGCATCGTGTGAAAAACCGAAGCTTTCAGCCTCGCGCTTGCCGCCTCGATTCTGCCGATTTTTTCAACAACCGCTTCACATTCATCAATCAAACCCAAAGCGTTGCACCCGCTGAAATAGTTGTTGAGCGTATTCAGATACCGCTCCTGATATTCGGTCTCCCGAAGCAATTCGGGGTGTTTTTCAAAATGTTGAATGAGCAGGCTCCAGTGGTGCACAACTTCTTCCGGCCGGCCGTTCAGGCGGTTTACCAAACTTCTCAACAGGTGGAAATATGCCACGCCGTCGAAGGAAAAATCAGGCTCTCCGGGTTGGTTTCCGACGGTGCGCCAAATTTCCTGGTTGAGCTCGGTCAATTGTTTTTCAGGATAATTTTTGTTCCTCGACTGTAAAAACACTTTTTCGTACAACCCCAGCACATTGAGTTCGCGCTCGTATCGGTCGAGTATCCGGCGGTTGGCTTCAACAATGGCTTCGAGTTCTTCTTCGGCGTCTTTTGTGGCAAACTGGCGCACTATTTTCCTTTGTTGTGCAATCAGATCCAGTTCGATGGCGTGATGGTTGTATTGCCCGGCCATCGAACGGGCTTTGTCGATAAGTATTCGAGCCGGTTTGATCAAAGCCTTTTCCTGTAAAATTGCGATGTCAATCATCGTCTCCAGCAGAGTAATCCGGGCGGATCGTTTTGCATGGTAATTACGAAGGCATTTCAACAACAAGTCGTAGAGATACCGCTTGTTGAAGGAAAGATTGGACGAAAAACTTGTTTCACCGGCTTTCTCCAAACCTTGTTTTAACCGCTTCTCATCGTAGGCCTGTTGCGCATCAATCAGGTCGAACAAAAGGATATACCGGTTGCGGTCTTTCTCCGTATGCAACTGGGCAAACACCTTGAAGTAGCGCTTTTCAGAGCCGTCCAGTGATTTAATGAGAGAAAATAATTCGTCGTTTAGCATTTTGAATCCATGATATTCAGGCAGAGAAAATCAAACTAATAAATTGAATATCAATTATTTATTTTTATTTATAGTATTTTTTGAATCCTCAAAATTAAATATTATTTGATTTTTTTGTGCTCGTGCTGCTACCCTACATTTGAGGCATCAAGTGAAAAGCAAGTGTTTGTAGAATTTCTCATCAACTTCTCCTTAGCCATGAAAAAATTCGTGTTTTATTTTTTGCTTCTCTCCGTCGTGCTTGGCCTGGCTGGCTGCCCGCTGGGTTCGTCCGACAACAAAACCGATGGACAGAAGTCGGGCGACTGCGCTTATGTGATCGACAGGATCGATACCACCGGCGCCGCTTCGAGAATAAGGCCGCTGTCGATTATCGGTGATGACATCCTCGATACGGCATTTATGAACCGGCAAATGCCTTTCGGGAATACTCAGGCTTCGAGTGATCTTCTGGTTCAGGACTTTTATTTTATCGGCCCCGATGGGAAGGTTGTAAAAGGCAACTCGGCACTGACCGCCACAGGGGTGGCCACGACTTCGGGTACGAATTGGCAAATTGGAACCCGTACGCTCACCAGTGGCGAAACCGGAGATTATCTTCCGCTCCGCCTGACGATCGAAGGCCGCAACTGCACGCTGCTTGTGCGCAAGAGCCAATTGGTCGACGCCTATCTTCTGGTAAAATAATTCCACCGTCAGCATAAACCCCACCAGGCTTCGTGGCGATACGTCCCAAGGTATCGCTATGGCGGAGCCATGCCCTCGCCCCGGCTAAACCCTGTATTCCCAAACCAAATGTTTATTAACCCTTAACCGTTCACTCATTTAACTTTCAAAACCATGGCTCAAACAACTGAAAAAGCCGCCCTCGGTCTGAACGATCTTTCCACTTTCGGCAAACTGCGCCCCGGCGCCGTGCGGGTAAGCGTAAAGCGCGACATCAAAAGCGACGAACTGCATGCTGCGCTCGACCGCATTCTCGAACTCCACGGCTGCACCGGCTGCGGCATGAACGGGCTCGACATCATGTTTCGCCAGTTGCCGCCGATCAACGAGCTCTTTCGCGACTTCAAAAACATCGCCGGAGTGGAAAGCATCGGCGTTTAAGTTTAAGCCCCAAACCAATGAATGAGCCGACGCCGGCAGGGTTTGCCCTGCCGGCCCTCATTCTCCGTCGCAATCAGGTTTTATTCAACCCATCAGCCTTATGAATCCCCATTCTTTTATCCAACGAAAACGGCCCTCGCTTTCTACAACTTACGACGCGCACGACCCGTATCTGCTCGAGGGTATTCAGCCCTACGTCGACTTTATCGAAATCACACCTGATTCCATTTTCCGTCGCCGAAACGGCGTCAGTGAAATACAGCCCGACATCCTGAAAGACCTGCTGGGCGTCAGTCGGGATGTGCGGTTTCTGGTCCACGGCGTTGGCCTTTCAATAGGGTCCTGGGAAGGATACGACGCGTCCTATCTGGACAATCTGGATCTTTTACTGCCCCATATCGACTGCGCCTGGCACAGCGAACACCTCGGCTACGTGAAAGTAGGCGGCGACAACCTCAATACCATGCTGGCCGTGCCGCGCACCGATGCCATGCTCGAACTGCTCATTCCGCGCATAAAATCCATACAGTCGAAGTACGACATGCCGTTTTTGCTGGAACATATCGTGCATCTTTTGCCCGACTACCAACCCGAGTACAGCGATGCCGGATTTTTAAATCTCCTGACAGCCGAAACGGGTTGCGGACTCATCCTCGATCTGTACAATCTGGAATGTGATGCGCACAATTACGGGTTTGATATCGAGTCTTTTCTCGCCGAGCTCGATCTGAGCGCCGTTCGGGAGATTCACATCGCGGGAGGCGCCGATTACATGGGATACAAACTCGATATCCATTCGGGAAAAGTAGCCGATAGCACGCTGAACTGGACCCGTCAGGCGCTAGCCCACACACCCAACGCGGAAGCAGTCACGTATGAAATATTACCCGAGGCGGTTCGGTTGCACGGTGCGCAATTCGTGATCGACGAGCTTGCGCGTATTTCCTCCTTTTTCAATTTCAAAAAACATGAACATCAGAACCCTCCAGGAAATTCAGCAGCGGCTGATCAAATCGCCGCGGTTTTGTGCGCAGCCTGACAGTCACCCATACGAACGCGATCTGGCGCAATCCCCTTCGCTGGCGGTCGTTCGCGATATCGCCCGATGGTGGCGCGCCTACCAACTCGAGCGGTACTGTCTGATCACTTCCGGCCTGTTGCAGGTGCAGGGCGATTTTGATGCGGCGGTTGCTGATTTTTTTGAATCAACGCCCAACGTACCTGGCTGGATCGAAGAAGCGGGCAATGCCTTTTTAGCCTTTATCGCCCGACGCCCCGACCCCGTTGCAGCATCTCTGGCACAGTTCGAAGCGGCGATGATTGCAGCCAAACAGGGCGAACTGCCTGCTGCCACGGTGATCAACTGGGGCGTCCATCCGTACGAAGTGTTGCGCTCGGCTTTGTCGCAGAAAATACCGCAACAGTACACAGCCGGCCGGTTTCAAACCCTGGTGTCGTCCAATATTGAAGGATACTTTACGGTATTCGAAATGAATTAGCCCCGATTACCTGCCCCGAAAACCACCCCATTCAAACCGGACCCCAAAATTGACCGGAGCCTCGACCGCTACTTTGCGGCGGGGCTTTTTTTTCATCATTACAGCCCTTTCACGTCGAGGTTCAGTTTTCCTTTTGAAAACAGGTTGACCCGAATACTCGTGGGCGTCAGCCGCGTGTTTTCCACTACGACGCTATCGATCGTGCCTTTCAGCACAACGCCCGGTTGCAGCTCGTAATTGTCGAGCGAGCTTTGCACTTCGGCGCGCAGGGTTCGGATGTTTTCTTCAAGGGGGAACACCATGGCGTCTTTCATTTGCTTTTTGATAGTTCCCTTGAACATCCAGGCAGCCGATTTGTGCAAAAAATTGCGGGTATCGACGTGGAAGTCAAGATCCGTGACTTCTACTTGATTTTTGACAGGGTTGAATACCGGTTTCCCGATGAAGTAAATATTGCCGTTGAATGATCCGGAAAGGCGGGAGTTGACCACCAGTTTGTCGTTGTTGCCCCAAAGCTGGATGTCGTCGACCCTGACCTTTTTTCTGCCCGATTGAAAAACCTGCCCGACCATAATAGAACGCGCCATACGCTCCGCCTCGGGGACTGGGATATCCGTAGCAATGCGGATTTGGTAATCGCCAGATGTGTCTTCGCTGACGTATCGCAGGTTAGGCAAGGTGGAATTGGGCCGGAAATAGGGCTTTTCGCCGAATGTAACGTCGTTCTGGCACTCCACCGCGATGGTTGCATAAATGTTGTTCCAGTCGGTCCGCAAAGGGGTAATGCCGATGCTCAGCGGGGTGGTTTTGACCCAAGTTTTGTATTCTTCCGACAGGAGCACGGGCTCCTGCATAGCCGTCCAGGCGTCTTGTACGTAGGGCCGCAGGCTGAATTGCTGGCCGATCAGCCGGTCGAGCGTGGCCGTCATGGTTTTACGGCTTCGGTTGATGGCGATATTGGAAATTGTTTCGATGCTGATATCGCCGATGCCGGTTTTCAGAACGGGTTTGTTGATCCACTCGTAATATTCGAGTTCAGTGACGGTGCCAATGGTCCAGTCGGTGTTCAGGCTGAACGTGGTTTTCATGTTCAGCGCCAATTCGCCTTCGGCTTCGGCGGAACCGATAAAAAGGCTTTTGCGCATCCAGATTTTCAACGGCACCCGGTACTTGATCGTTTGGCCGCTCAGATAAAGCGTGAGCGGTTGGGTTTTGGTCGCTCTGAACATGAGCCCGTCGTTGTCGTTGTCGTAATACGACAGGTCTTCGTACACCACGCCATTGACGCGTTTATTCAGGCTGGCGGTCAAATCGTTGATCGAGATCGTAACCGGGATAGCGATGGTGGAGATCAGCGGCGTTTCCTGATTGTAATCATATTGCTCCGGCGGACGCGGTGCGTCGGCGTACTGGGCGGACTTGCAGAAAGAGAAAAGGCTCATGGCGAGCAACATTAGGGTGCGGGCGACTGCTTTCATGGTTAAGTTCTTGTGCGGCAAAGGTAGGGCGTCGTATTTTTACGGATTACCAAATTTGATCCCCGTGTTATCAACCGCACCTCTTGCCGAACGCATGCGCCCCCAAACCCTTGCCGAATATGTTGGCCAGCAACATCTCGTCGGTGAAGGCGCCGTATTGCGGCAGGCTATTGAAAGCGGGCGTTTGCCCTCTTTTATTTTATGGGGACCTCCCGGAGTGGGGAAAACAACCCTGGCGCAATTGATCGCCACCATGCTAAACAAGCCGTTTTTTCAACTTTCGGCGATCAATTCGGGTGTAAAAGACATCAGGGATGCCATTGAAAGCGCCGAAAAACAAACGCTTTTTCAGCAAAAAGGCGCCATTCTATTTATCGACGAAATTCACCGTTTTTCAAAAAGTCAGCAGGATGCCCTGCTGGGCGCTGTGGAAAAAGGCGTCGTGACCCTGATCGGCGCCACCACGGAAAATCCTTCTTTTGAAGTAATCCCGGCTTTATTGTCGCGCTGCCAGGTGTATGTATTGCAGCATTTGAGCAAAGATGAATTGGTGGGTCTTGTTCAGCGTGCATTGCACGACGACGAGCAGATCAAAGCGGCAGACATCGAAATGGTCGAATACGATGCCTTGTTGCTGTATTCGGGCGGAGATGCGCGCCGTTTGCTCAATGCCCTCGAACTGATCGCCAATTATCGCAAGCCAGGCGAGCCGTTTCGGGTCACCAATGATCTGGTGCGCGAACTCATTCAGCAAAATGCCGCCTTGTACGATAAAACCGGCGAGCAACACTACGACATTATCTCCGCCTTCATAAAAAGTATGCGCGGCTCCGACCCCAATGCAGCCGTGTACTGGCTCGCGCGAATGCTCGACGGAGGTGAGGATATCGAATTTATTGCCCGGCGCATGGTCATTCTGGCCGCAGAAGATGTCGGCCTGGCCAACCCGAATGCCCTTTTGCTCGCCACTACGACCATGGATGCAATCCGGATGATCGGTATGCCAGAAGCGAGAATCATCCTGTCGCAGTGTGCTATCTACCTGGCGACCTCGCCCAAGAGCAATTCGGCTTACATGGCCATTGAAAATGCCGGGGCGCTGGTGCGACAGACGGGCAGTTTGCCCGTGCCCCTGCACTTGCGCAACGCGCCGACCAAATTGATGAAGGAACTCAATTACGGCTCGGGCTACCAGTACGCCCATGATTTTGCCGGCAACTTTGTGCAGCAGGACAATTTGCCAGCCGAAATCGATGGAAAAATACTGTACGAGCCTGGCGCCAACCCTGCTGAAGAAAAAACGCGACAAAAGCTACGGGAGGACTGGAAGCGTAAATATGATTATTAAAGCGATGATTTTTAGTGTTAATTGGTTTTGTTAAATTTATAATTTATACGCGTTAAAATCCTGTAAGGGTTAAATCGATGCTAAACCCGATTGGGTTCCTTGCCCGCGAATCAAAAGGCCGGTACGTTTGTTGGCAAAACGATCCATATGAAGCAATTCCTGTTTTTGAGTGCATTTGCGCTCCTGCTCACTTCCTGTCAACGCGACCCGTTTCCGCTCGAACTTTCACGCTTTGCCGTCACCTGGTCCGACCTCGATCAATCCGGCACACAAAGCCTGGACGATAAACTTAATTTCGATATACAGGTCAGTATCACGGCGCCGGATTCCGACGATCAGTTTATCACACAATGGGAGTTCGCTTACTTTGTCAATGGCGTATTCGGCGGGGTGTTGCTGGGCGATAACCACGCCAATGCCAACAGCATTTCGGCCGAACTGGAAATTATACCGCGTTTTTTGGGCAGCCCCACTTCCGAGCCTATTCAGGCCGGCGACGTGGTGTCGTTCCGCCTGTGGGCCATTGATAATTATGGTACACAACTGGAACAATTCCACACGATTTCCCTTCAACCCTGAATAAGGCGGCTACCTTTTTTACCTTTTCCCGTGTGT
Source organism: Saprospiraceae bacterium (assembly GCA_020849825.1). Classification (GTDB taxonomy): domain Bacteria; phylum Bacteroidota; class Bacteroidia; order Chitinophagales; family Saprospiraceae; genus M3007. Next base: position 897 of record JADZFP010000211.1, on the reverse strand, counting down.
TAATTCAACTTTTTGCGTGAACCGTCGCCCGAATACAGCGTTTGGGCGAATCAACGCAAGAGTGGCAATACTTTTGCCGTACTATTGCAGCCGCCAGGCCAACCACCACTTTGCACAGGCCTGCGCATGATCAATTGACCTGACCAACAAATTAGAACCATGGTGAGTACTGCCCAACACACGGACAACCATCAGCTTATTCGCGAAAGCGCCCGCGATTTTGCCGAAACGCGCATTCGCCCTTATGTCATGGAATGGGATGAGTCGCAACATTTTCCCGTAGACCTTTTCCATCAAATGGGCGAACATGGCTTCATGGGCGTATTGGTGCCCGAAGCGTACGGTGGAGCAGGCCTGGGTTATCAGGAATACATCACCGTGATTGAGGAAATTGCCAAAGTCTGCGGTTCGATAGGCCTGAGCGTCGCGGCGCACAACTCTCTGTGTACCAATCACATTTTGACATTCGGCACAGAAGAACAAAAGCAAAAGTACATGCCCAAACTCGCAAGCGGCCAATGGATCGGCGCCTGGGGTCTGACCGAAGCCAATACCGGCTCCGACGCCGGCCGAATGCAGTGCGTGGCAGTGCGCGATGGCGATTATTACGTCATCAACGGTACAAAAAACTGGATCACGCACGGTAAATCCGGCGACGTGGCCGTGGTTATCGTGCGTACAGGCGAGCTGCTCGACAGTCGGGGAATGACAGCCTTCGTCGTCGAGCGCGGCACGCCGGGTTTTCACGCCGGCAAAAAAGAAAACAAACTTGGTATGCGCGCCAGCGAGACGGCCGAATTGGTCTTCGACAACTGCCGCTTGCACAAAAGCCAAATACTCGGCAAAGAAGGAGAGGGATTTATTCAGTCGATGAAAATCCTGGACGGTGGCCGCATT
>JADZFP010000210.1 GCA_020849825.1 Saprospiraceae bacterium | reverse complement strand
GCGCCTCTTTTTTGTAGCGGCTGTCGGGGTATTTGTTCAAAAATTGTTCGAGCGGTCGGAGGCGGCCGGCGGATTTGGCAGCGTTGAAATCGGCGGTTTCGGCCGGCGGGGGCGTTTGGGCGGCGGGGGCCGACGGGTTGTCGCGCAGGGAGGTATCGGCAGGCTGGACCCCGGTGTGGGCCGTTTTGCCGGGGCGGAAGATCAGGAACAGCGCCACGCAGAGCAGCGCGGCGCCCAGGACGAAGGGCCAGCGGCGGGCGCCCTGGGCGGCGGGCGGGGCGGTTTGTTCGCGGGCGGCGCGGATTTGGGCGAGCAGTCCGTCAGCGCCGGGGCCCATGTTCAGTTGCCGGGCTTCTTCGGCCAGCGCTTCGGCGGGCTCGAATTCGCGGCGGCGGAGGTGTTTTTGGGCAGTTTCGAGCAGGTGCTGGTAGTGGCGGAGCCGGTCGGCGGCGGCTTTGATCTGCGCCTCGCATTGGGCAATACGCGTTTCGATGCGGCTGCCGGCCTCGGTGAGGGGGAATTCGGGTTCGCGCAGGCGCAGGGCTTCGCGGTAGGCGTCGAGGGCTTCGCGCCAGTTTTCCTGTCCGAACAGGGTGCCGGCGCGGGTGAGGGCGCGGTCGAACACGGCTTTGCGTTCGGCGCGTTTGGTCTGGAGCAGGGCATTTTGCTGTTGGGTCTCGCAGTCGGCGATGCGGGCCTGCAACTCGGCCGGGTCGGGCGAGAAACCGGGCTGATGGAGGCGCAGGGCATCGGCGTAGGCGCGGGCAGCTTCGGGCCAGTTGTGGTTTTGAGCGAGTTGGGAGGCGGCCTCAACGGCGGCAGCAAAGGCGCGGCGTTGTTGTTCGAGGACGGTTTGGCGTTCGAGTTCGGCGCGGCGGGTATCGACGAGTTCGCTGACCGACTGGGCCACGGTGTGCCAGGCGTCGTCGCGGACCGTCCACGAACTCACGGGTTTGCCCTTGGTGGGCAGGGCTTCGAGGGCGCCGAGGGGTGTTTGATGCCAAAGGCAGGCGCGCAGGATGACAGGCACCACCACGGCTTCGCTGCGGGCGTGGCGTTCGAGCGAAACGGCGACTTCCTGGCCGTAGAAATAATCGGAATCGAGGGAGTCGGGGCTGACGAGCAGGAGGATGATCTGCGCGGCGAAGAGTTTTTCCTTAATGGCGGCGTCCCATTCGCGGCCGGCCTCGATGTCGTGGTCGTCCCACACGCGGGCGCGGCCGGCGCGGGTGAGCGGGCGGAGGTGTACGCGGAGCTCGTCTTTGAAGGCGAGGTCTTTGTGGGAGTAGGCGATAAATATATCAACGGGCGTCATGTGGCGGGTTGGCGGCCGACAAATTTAGGGTTGTTCATTTGTTTTTCAACAAATTCAGCAAATACTCCCCGTACCCGCTTTTCACGTATTTCCGGCCCAGTTGTTCCAGTCCGGCGTCGTCGATGAAGCCCATTTCCCAGGCAATTTCCTCGATGCAACCGATTTTGAGGCCCTGCCGGGTTTCGATGGTCTGGATGAATTGTCCGGCCTGCATCAGCGATTCGTGGGTGCCGGTGTCGAGCCAGGCGTAGCCGCGGCCCATGACGCGCACTTCGAGCAGGCCTTTTTCCAGGTAATATTTGTTCACGTCGGTGATTTCGTATTCGCCGCGCGGGCTGGGCCGCAGGTTGCGGGCGACATCCACGACGGAGTTGTCGTAGAAATAAAGTCCCGGCACAGCGTAGTGGCTTTTGGGCTGCCGGGGTTTTTCCTCGATGCTGAGGGCTCGGAATTTTTCGTCGAACTCGACCACACCGTAGCGCTCCGGGTCGGCGACCTGGTAGGCGAAGATGATCCCGCCTTGCGGCGCGGCGCAGGAACGCACGAGTTCGCCCAGGCCAGCGCCGTAAAAGATATTATCGCCCAGAATCAGCGAAGCAGAGTCGTTGCCGATAAAGGGCGCGCCGAGCACAAAAGCCTGGGCCAGGCCGTTGGGCTCGTGTTGCACGACGTAGGAAAAGTTCATACCCAGCGCCGAGCCGTCGCCGAAGAGTTGTTCGAACTTGGGCAGGTCGTAGGGCGTGGAAATGATGAGCACGTCGCGGATACCCGCCAGCATGAGCGTACTGAGCGGGTAGTAAATCATGGGTTTGTCGTACACCGGCATGAGTTGTTTGCTCACGGCGAGGGTCAGGGGATAAAGCCGGGTGCCGAGGCCGCCGGCGAGGATGATTCCTTTCATGGGTAAATTGTGTTGATGAGGGTTGATGAGGTTGATATGGGTTTATAAGGTTGATGAGGGTTGATGGAGCGGGGGGAGGTAAAAACGGGCTGACTGGCGCGTTGTTCCTCGATTGTCATGCTTATGGAAGATATTTTTGGGTCAAAATTTCTTCCAGCTGCGGTCGCGTATCCGTATCCTGGCCTAATGGCGCCAGTATGCCGTAAAGGCGGCTGGTTTTGGAGGTCGATTCCACTGACGGCGGATTATCTGCCGTCAGCGCCTGCAGATAATCCTCGATCAGGCCAGACAAATGCTTGCCGTTCTGCCGGGCATACCGCCTGGCGTTTTCGACAACGGTTGCATCCAGATAGAGTGTCAGTTTCTTTTTCACCTTTAAAAAAAATATTATCGAATACCGCTTGACGCCAGATTTTCAGTAGGACGGATTCCACAAACCCTTACCAACCTCCTGCTTAAATCTTCCCGGCGCGAAGTAGACAAGGCAAAAGTACAGGGTTCTGCCTATTTGGCGGGCAAGCAAAAGCCCCCGGCAACTGCATCGTCGCCGGGGGCCATTATTTCATTATCGCTGGTATTTCCCGCCATGGAACGCGGATTGGTGCGCTGCCTGGTCGGGAAACCGGTTTGGATCAAAGTTTTGTTTTCACCTCGTTCACCACGTAGGATTCGACCACGTCGCCGACTTTGATGTCGTTGAAGTTGCGGATCGTAAGACCGCATTCGAGGCCGCCTTTGACCTCTTTGGCGTCTTCCTTGAAACGTTTGAGCGAGGAGAGTTCGGCGTGCTGGTTGGCGTTGACCGGGTACACCACGATACCGTCGCGGATGATGCGCACGTAGTGGTTGCGGCTGATCTTGCCTTCCTGCACGTAGCAACCGGCCACGGTGCCGACTTTGGAGATTTTGTAGACCTCGCGGATTTCCACCTGGCCCATAATCTCTTCTTCTTTCGTCGGCTCCAGCATGCCCTCCATAGCGGCCTTGATTTCTTCGATGGCCTCGTAGATGATGGAGTACATTTTGATCTCCACGCCTTCTTTTTCGGCCAGTTTGCGGGCCGTGAGCGAGGGGCGCACCTGGAAGCCGATGATGATGGCATCGGAAGCGGAGGCGAGCATGACGTCGGAGTCGACGATCTGGCCAACGGCTTTGTGGATGACCGAGACCTGGATTTTGTCCATCGACAGTTTGATGAGCGAGTCGCTGAGGGCTTCCACCGAACCGTCCACGTCGCCTTTGACGATGAGTTTGAGTTCTTTGAAGTTGCCCAGTGCGAGGCGGCGGCCGATTTCTTCGAGGCTGATGCGTTTGTTGGCGCGGTTGGCCTGTTCGCGAAGGATCTGGGCGCGTTTGGATGCGATCTCCTTGGCTTCGGCGTCGGTGGCGGCCTCCTTGATTTTTTCACCGGCTTGCGGGGCGCCTGGCAGGCCGAGCACAACCACGGGTTGGGCCGGGCCGGCGGATTTCACCTTTTTGCCGCGTTCGTTGAACAGGGCTTTGACACGGCCGGCGAATTCGCCCGCGATAATCGGGTCGCCGATGTCGAGCGTGCCGTTTTCGACCAGGATTTTGGCGACGTAGCCCAGGCCTTTTTCGAGCGACGCTTCGAGCACGGTGCCCACGGCGCGGCGTTTGGGATTGGCCTGGAGTTCGAGCAATTCGGCTTCGAGCAGCACTTTTTCGAGGAGTTTGTCCACGTTGAGGCCCTTTTTAGCCGAAATGTCCTGGCTTTGGTATTTACCGCCCCATTCTTCCACGAGCAGGTTCATTTGCGCCAGTTCGTTTTTGATCCGTTCGGGGTCGGCGCCTGCTTTATCAATTTTATTGATCGCAAATACGAGGGGTACGCCGGCTGCCTGTGCGTGGCTGATGGCCTCGCGGGTTTGGGGCATGATGGAGTCGTCGGCGGCGATCACGATGATAGCCACGTCGGTCACTTTGGCGCCCCGCGCACGCATGGCGGTAAAGGCTTCGTGACCGGGGGTATCGAGGAAGGTGATTTTGCGGCCATCGTCGGTGGTGACTTCGTAGGCGCCGATGTGCTGCGTGATACCGCCGGCCTCGCCTTCGGCGACTTTGGCGGAGCGGATAAAGTCGAGCAAGGAGGTTTTACCGTGGTCGACGTGACCCATCACGGTGACGATGGGCTGACGCGGGCGCAGATCGGCCGGATCGTCAATTTCTTCTTCTTCGACTTCGACCTGTTCTTCGGCGCTGATGAACTGGATTTCGTAGCCGAATTCGCTGGCCACGACTTCGATCAGTTCGGCGTCGAGGCGCTGGTTGATCGACACGAAGATACCCAGGGTCATACAGGCCTTGATGATATCGGCCGGGCGCACGTTCATGAGTGCGGCCAGGTCGGATACCGAGATAAACTCGGTTACCTGCAGGGTTTTTCCGCCTTCGGTTTCGGCCATTTGGGCCTGTTCGGCGCGTTCGCGGCGTTCGTCGCGTTTGTCGCGGCGAATTTTCTGGCGTTTACGGCTGGCGCCGGCGCCGAGGCGGGCCATGGTCTGGCGGATTTGATCTTCAATCTCTTTGAGCGAGACCTCTTTGGGGGCATCGGGGCCGCCGGCCGGGCGGTTGCCCGGGGCAGGGCCGCGGCCGCCTCCGCCTTTGCGATCGCCCTGGTTGCCCGACATGGAGGCTTGCAGGGATTCGGCCGTGACCGGTTGTTGTACTTTTTTGCGTTTGCGCTTGCGGCGTTCGGCGTTCGGGTCGTTTCCGCCCGCGGTAGCCGGCTGGCCGGTTTGGGGCGGGTTGGTGGTTCCTTGCTGCCGGTCGTCACGGCGGCCTCCGCGGTCGTCGCGACGGCCTCCAGCGTTACGGTTGTTGTTATTTCCAGTGCTCCGGCTGCCGGTGTTGGGCGGCGCCGGTTTTTCCAGATTGACTTTGCCGAGAATTTTGAGGCCGCGGAGCTGCGGGGAGTCGGCGCGGTAGAATTCGGGGTCCTCGGATTCAGCGGCAGCAGGTTCAGCCGGAGCCGGTTCGGCCGGCTTGGGCGGGGCGGGCGGCGGGGCAGGTGCGGGCGGCGGTGGGGCAGCCGGTGGCTGCTCGGCGGGCTTTTCCACTTTTTCGACGACCGGGGCCGGTTTTTTCTCTTCGGGCTTGGGCGCAGGCTTGGGCGGGTTGAGGTCGATTTTGCCGACTACGCGCAAGGCGGGGCGCTCGCGGGGCAGCACTTCGGGCTCGGCCGGTTTTGGGGGCGCGGGCGCCGGAGCCGGCTCGGCCGGGGGCGGCGGAGGAGGAGGGGCAGCCTGGGGCGGTTCCTGACGGGGCAGCACGGGCTTGACGACCGGGGGCGCGGGAGGCGCGACCGTCACCGGCGCCGGCGGGGGCACAGGAACAGGAACAGGATCTTTTTTAAGCACAGGGCGCAGGAGCTTGTCGGCTTCCTGTTTGATAGCGAGGTCTTTCTGGAATTCTTTCTGGAGTACGGCCAGCATTTCGTCGGTGATTTCCGTGGTGGGTCGTTCTTCGACATGGGTAAAGCCACGGGCATGCAGGGTCTCGACGATGCTATGCAGACCGACGTTGAAATCCTTCGCTACCTTGATAAGTTTTAATGCCATTAAGCGGTTTTTCTACTGAAAAAAAGGAACTATTTGCTGTTTAAATAAGGCACGTAACGCGCTGTGTTGGGAAAAAGTCCTGTATTAGAAGGCTGAAAACGTTTAAAAAATTTGAAGATGGGTTGGAAAACGCCGCAAAGATACGTTAAGATGTTGGTTAAATACAGTAAATGTCTTTAAGAAGGGTTTGCGGGGTGCTAAAAAAGGGCGTGTAATGGCGACTGGAAAGATCGTTCAAGCCGGGTTGGGCAATCGTGAAAAGACCGGCAGGATGGATCGTTGGCAGTGTTGCTCTAACACCCAATTCGCTCAATGGGCCTTGCAATTGTTGGCCAGAATACCTATGTTTGAATTATGATATCAACCTGTTCTTTTACCTAAAATTGATGCATATGTTAAAAACGCTATTTCTCTCACCCTCTCTCTATCAGCAAGTTACGCGCTTTTTGGTCAAATGACACCTTACGTGCAAGCGCTAAACCCTGCCTCGGCCGGTTTCACCGGAGAAGAGCAGCAAGCCTGGAACAACCTGGTTCAGGAGGTCGGTCCACACGCGATTCGGCTGGTTTCAATCAATCATTTGCACAATTATCTAAATGGCGACGTACTGAATTTTAATCTGGCCGACCTGCCGGATACCCTCCGGCCAAGGGGCGTTTTTTTACAGTC
>JADZFP010000209.1 GCA_020849825.1 Saprospiraceae bacterium | reverse complement strand
TTCCGCCGCAAAAACGACCAGGCCCTCCAGGTGCAAATGATGGCGGCCATATACAGGGTCTACCTCTGGCGAGGCGACACCACGACCGCCAATGAATGGCGCAAACAATTTGTCGACATGAACCGCACGGTCAAGGATACGGCTATTTTGGTCATGCTCCAGCTCGAAAAAGTATACGATTACCAGAATCGGGGACAATTTCAGGATGCGGCGCACTTGTCGTTGCTGACCCTTCGCGACGCCCGCACTACGGGCCAGCGCGATCTGATCGCCGAAATCGAATACAACATCGGCGCGTTCAGCCGGCGCACCGGCAAGCCCTACATCGCGCTCGAATACTTGCGGCAAGCCGAGCAATCCGTACTGCCCGGCAATTACGTCCTCCGCCGCAAAATCTATCGCGACCTGTACGAAACCTATCAATTCCTCGACTCCATGTCGGTCGCGGCTGATTATGCCATCCTGTTTGGTCAATTGAGCGACACTCTTCTGGCGCGCGACCGCGCTTCCGCCCGCTACCGCACGGCCTATCAGTTTGACGCGGGTAAAAAACTCCAGGAAATCAACACCCTGGAAAAAGAGAAAAAAGACGCGGAGGCTTTGGCGGCACAACAGAGAAAGGTCACGCTGGCAGTGACCGCTTTGCTCATACTGGTATTATTCACGGCGGGAATCATTGTCCTGGCTTATCAGCAAAGGCAAAAAGCCCGGCGCACAATAGCCAACCGAAAAGCGGAAATCGACCGGATGCAGGCCATCCTCGAAGGCCAGGAAAGCGAACGCGAACGTATTGCCCACGACCTGCACGACAGCCTGGGCGGCTTGCTGGCCGCCGCCAAAATCCAGCTGGAGGGCCTGCCTGCCAAACAACCCGGGCTGGCCGCCAGTCCCGACTGGCGAAAACTCCGCGACCTGCTCGACGATACCGTGGCGGAAGTGCGGCAGATCGCCCGCAACCTGCTTCCGGTCGCCCTGATTCGCTTCGGGCTCGTGGCTGCCATTCAGGATCTCGTCAGCCGGGTGCGCGGAGAAGGCGTGCCGCCCATAACGTTCCAACACTTCGGCGACTTTTCAGGTTTGCCCAATATGAAAGCGCTCCATTGCTTCCGCATTGTACAGGAACTCCTGCAAAACAGCCTGAAATACGCGGGCGCCTCCGAAATTCTCGTACTACTCACCCGAACCGACCACGAGATCGCACTGCTGGTGGAAGACGACGGCAAGGGATTCGACCCCGCTACCTCGCCCAAAGGCATGGGCACCCACAACGTCGCCCAGCGCGTTCAGTTTATGCAAGGGGTTTTGAGCGTGCAGACGGCGCCCGGAGAAGGCGTGAGCGTGCATGTCACCATTCCGGTCGCCAATTCCTGAAGATCATTCCGGCCCAACAAAATTTTTCCGGCAACAGGCTATCAGGGAAAACCCTGAAAAAAAATCGGGTATTTATCCCGATAGGTCGGCCGTGGGGCGGCTTTTACCTTTGCCAAGGGTTTCAAAAGCCGATTTGTAGCCCCTTTTACCCCCCTCTTTTGCATTCTCCCCCCGTTTAATAGCCGGTGAAGGCCCATCAATACTCGCTTGCCTGTGCTTTCATAACACTATGAAACACACTTTTACTCCCAGAAGCACAGGTTTTTGAGCGAAAGCCTTTACGGGATTTCGTTTTCCTCCCAATTTCCGAGCACGGTCCATAACGGATCTCCCGCCTGGAAAAATGCTTTAAGCGCCCGCCGGTCCGTCCCTTGATCGTCGGGCGATTTTTTTTGCGCAATCCCGGTCCGACATTCCGAACTTTGCATCTCCCGGCTTGTTTTTATCTTTATAAAACACTGCCCGGAACCGCTCCCGGCGGCTTATTTTCTCAATCACTAACCAAAGTTCGCAATGTCATTCTCTCTTCCCGAACTCCCCTATGCCCCTACCGCGCTCGAACCCCATATCGACGCACGCACAATGGAAATCCACCACGGCAAACACCACGCAGCTTATGTCAATAACCTGAATGCCGCCGTGCAAGGCACCGAACACGAAGGCAAATCGCTGGAAGAACTCTTCGCGCAAATGTCCAAACTGCCGGCCCCGATCCGCAACAACGGCGGCGGCCACTGGAATCATACCATGTTCTGGAACGTCATGGCGCCCTCCGGCGGCGGCGCTCCCGAAGGTGAGCTCGCCGCGGCCATCGATGCCGCGTTCGGCTCTTTCGACGAATGCAAAAAACACTTCGCCGATGCTGCCGCCAAACGCTTCGGCTCCGGCTGGGCATGGCTCAACGTGGGCGCCGACGGCAAACTCTTCATTTCTTCCACGCCCAATCAGGACAACCCGCTCATGGATCTGGCCGAACAACAAGGCCACCCCGTTCTTGGCCTCGACGTGTGGGAACACGCTTACTACCTCCACTACCAGAACCGTCGCCCCGACTACGTCAGCGCCTGGTGGAATGTGGTCAACTGGGACGAAGTGAGCCGTCGTTTTGCCGCGGCTGCGAAATAACAAGGCAGCTTTTGCCGCGATGCGGCATTGAGCAGGCTGGCGCGGGGCTGGCGCGGGGCTGGCGCGGGGCTTTGCCCCGTGCCCACCTCGTCTAACAACTAGTTTCCGCTATACACGATCCCAAAAATTCGGGGTATTACATTTTACAACCCCGTCGCTGCCGTTCCCACCCCTCTTTCCCGTATCAGCGCCGCCCGCACCTGCAAATGCCGGAATGCCGCCAGCGGGTCGAGCGCTCCACCCGCCCGCAGGCGCGCCTCGGCCAGCAAGGGACGCACGTCGGTGCGAAAAGCCGCCTGTAAAATCTCCTGCGCCCGCACTGTATCGTTTTGTTCCTGCGCCTCGGCCAGGGCCGTCTGATCGACCAGCAAGGCCTGCGCATACGCTATTTTGATCGCCTCGACCGACTGCAACAGGTCTTCCAGCGGGTCTTTCACATTGTGCGAGGCATCGATCATCCAGGCCAGGCCACTGGCATGCGGCAACTTGCGGGCATTCAAGCCTTCCACCAGTTCTTTAAAAATAAGGAACAACTGATACGGGTTGATGCTGCCCACCGTGAGGTCGTCGTCGCCGTATTTGGAATCGTTGAAGTGAAACCCGCCCAGTTTGCCTTCCATGAGCAGCAGCGCAACGATCTGTTCGATGTTGGCATTGGGCAAGTGGTGGCCCAGGTCGACGAGCGCAAATGCCTGCGGACCGAGTTTCTGGGCATACAACAGCGATTGACCCCAGTCGCCCACGGTCATGCTGTAAAAATTGGGCTCATAGGCCTTGTACTCCACATACATTTTCCAATGGGCGGGCAGGGCGGCGTAGATCTCGTGCAGACTGTCGAGCGTGCGTTGAAAAGCCTGCCGGAAATTCAATTGACCCGGAAAGCAGGAGCCGTCGGCCAGCCACACGGTGATGCTGTCGGAGCCCAGTGCCGCACCGTGCCGGATCACCTCGATGTTGTGCGCAATAGCCTGCCGGCGCACGGCCGGATCGACGTGTTGCAGGGAGCCGAATTTGTAACTCAGCGCTTGCCCGGGCTGGTCCTGAAACGTGTTGGAATTGACGGCGTCGAAACGAATACCCAGCCCTTCGGCAAGGGCCCGGATGCGGGCGGGGTCGTCGGGGATATCCCAGGGAATATGCAGCGAAATAGCGCCGCCGGAGCGGTTGAGGGCATGCAAGAGCCCCACATCTTCAATCTTTTCATCGAGGCTGCGAGGCTCGCCGCCGCCGGAAAACCGTCCGAAACGGGTGCCTCCCGTGCCCAGCGCCCAGGAGGGAATGGCGATCTGGAAATCAATCAGTTGCTGAATAATGCGTTCTGCGCGATCGGTTTCTCCCTGCAAGACGTGGAGCCGGCGTTGGTGTTGCGTCAGGAGCGGCGCATTAAGTGCGGCGAGTTGGGCGGGTTCTAGTCTCATGAGCGGGTCAGGGAAGGTGAAAAACCTGGGTGAGCGGTACACTGATCGGCGACTGGTCGGGATTCGTCTCCATAATATCGGCCATATAGGCCCACCAGCGCTGCATTACCGGATGCGCCGGCAGGGCGTCGAGTCGCGCGGGATCGTCGATGTCGAGCACGCCGAACAGGGCCAGCGTGTCCGGATCGAGAAAAATGGAGTATTCGCGAATACCGGTTTGTTTCAGTAAATCGGCCAGTTCGGGCCAGAGTTCGTCGTGGCGGCGGCGGTATTCGGCTTCCCGGCCAGGGTGAAGTTTCATTTTAAACGCGATGCGCATGGGCGGAGCGGGTTTGGGACAAGAAGTTATGGAGACAGGATAAACAGGATTGACAGGATTTTTATTAAAAAATCAACTTCGACTGACAAACCGGTAGTTGCCCGATCCTGCCCTGACCACCACACAGCCCTCCTGCATGCCCTGCACCTGAATGCCGGGCGACTGCGTGAGCGGACGGCCGTTTTCCAGTACGTTTTCCAGGTTGGTGGCTGGTATACAGATCGTTGCCGAGGTATTGGCCGGAATATCGACTTCCAGCGAGAGGTTCGTTTCTTCCTTTCGCCAGGCGGAGCGCACCGTGCCGTAACCGGTCATCAGGCTGGCCGACGCATGGCTCAGTCCGCCGCCCGGGCGCGGCCGGATGAGGATATTTTTATACGCCACAGCATCGTCGGCCGGGTGGATGCCCGCCACATTGCGGTACATCCAGTCGCCGATGGCGCCGTAGGCATAGTGGTTGAACGAATTCATCGACGCCTCCTGGAAAGTGCTGTCGGGCTTGATGCCGTCCCAGCGCTCCCAGATGGTCGTAGCGCCCATCGTGACCGGGTAGAGCCAGGAGGGGTAGGTTTTCTGGTTGAGCAGGGTGTAGGCCAGGTCGTTTTGGCCGAATCGCGTAAGCACGTGACAGAGGTAGGGCGTGCCCAGAAAACCGGTGGTCAGGTGGTTTTTGTACGACTGGATGTTGTTGACCAGAAACTGCACGGCCTGCTCGCGTTTGTCTTCGGGCAGCAGGTCGAACTGCAGGGCCAGCACATACGCCGTTTGGGTGGGCGAAACCAGACGGCCGTTGGGCGTCACGTATTCGTTCCGGTAGGCTTGTTTTATTTTTTCCAATAAAGCCGAGTAGGCCACCACGTCGTCGGTTTTGCCCAAAACCTGCGCAGCATTGATCAAAATCTGGGTGGAATGGATGTAAAAGCACTGCGCGATCAGGTATTTGTCGGTGATGGCCGAGCGCCCGTCGCGGTCGTCGTTGATGCTGTAAAACAGCCAGTCGCCGAAATGGAAACCGGTGTTCCAGAGGTCGTTTTTGCTTTGGGCGCGCATGTATTCGACCCAGGCTTTCATGCTGGGGTACTGGTCTTCGAGCAAGCGCCTGTCGCCGTACAGCAGGTACATGTTCCAGGGGATGATGGTAGCGGCGTCGGCCCAGCCGGCGGAGGCGTTGGAGTTGCCGCCGAACACGCTGGGGATAACCCAGGGCACCGCGCCGTTGGGCAATTGATAGGCGGCGAGGTCTTTGAGCCAATTGGCGAAAAAAT
>JADZFP010000208.1 GCA_020849825.1 Saprospiraceae bacterium | reverse complement strand
TGATCCAGTCGGCGCACTTGATGACGTCGAGGTTGTGCTCGATCACGACGACCGTGTTGCCGGCGTCGACGAGACGCTGGAGCACGACCAGGAGCTTCCTGATGTCGTCGAAGTGGAGGCCGGTCGTCGGCTCGTCGAGGATGTAGAGCGTCCTGCCCGTGTCGATGCGGGCGAGCTCGCGGGCCAGCTTGATCCGCTGCGCCTCGCCGCCCGAGAGCGTCGTCGCCGGCTGCCCCAGCTTGACGTAGGTCAGACCGACGTCGGCGAGCGTCTCGCGGTTGTAACGGCGCCCGAGGCAGCGCTCGCAGGGCACGGAGACGTCGGGCAGGAAATTCATTTCAATCACGCGCATGCCGCCGCCTTCGCATACTTCGCAGCGCCCGCCTTTGACGTTGAAGGAAAAACGCCCCGGCTGGTAGCCGCGAATCCGGGCCTCCGGCGTATCTGAAAACAACTTCCGGATATCGCCGAACACATTGGTGTAGGTGGCCGGATTGGAGCGCGGCGTGCGTCCGATGGGGCTTTGATCGATCTCGATCACCTTGTCGAGCCATTCCAGTCCTTCGATTTTTTCGTAGGACAGGGGGCGTTTCAGCGAATTGTAAAAATGGCTTTGCAGGATGGGATACAAGGTTTCGTTGATCAGGCTCGATTTGCCCGAACCGCTCACCCCGGTGATACAGGTGAAAGTGCCAAGCGGTAGCCGGAGCGTGACGTTGCGCAGGTTGTGACCCGTGGCGCCGTGCAATTCGAGCCATTTGCCGCTCCCCGGGCGTCGCGCGGCCGGAATCTCGATTTTAGCGCGGTTGGCGAGGTAATCGCTGGTGATTGTGCGGTTTTTGATGAATTCGGCCGGCGTCCCGATATCGACGATCTGGCCGCCGTGTTTGCCGGCGCCGGGCCCCAGGTCGATCAGATAATCGGATTCGAGCATGATGTCCTTGTCGTGCTCCACCACCAGCACGGTGTTGCCGATGTCGCGCAGGGCTTTAAGGGCTTCGATGAGGCGCTGGTTGTCGCGCTGGTGCAGGCCGATGGAGGGCTCGTCGAGGATGTAGGTGATACCCGTCAATTGCGAGCCGATCTGGGTGGCCAGGCGGATGCGCTGGCTTTCTCCGCCAGAAAGCGAGCGGGCGGGGCGGTTGAGGGCAAGATAATCGAGGCCGACTTTCAGCAGGAATTTGAGCCGGAAACGAATTTCTTTCAGTACGTCACGGGCAATGGCGCGCTGGCGCTCGCTCATGTCGTCTTCGATACCTTCGAGGGTGCGGTACAGTTCGGCCAGGTCGAGTTCGGCGAGCTCGGATATGTTGCGCTCGGCAATTTTGAACCATAGGCTTTCCTGTTTGAGGCGGGTGCCCTTGCATTCGGGGCACACCATGACGGCCAGGAAGTCTTCGGCCCATTGCCGGATTTTTTCCGAGGAAGTATCGGAGTACCAGCGTTTTAGCATATTGACGATCCCTTCGGCGGCCAGGTTGTAGGTCCACTCCTCGTCGCCATAAGTCGCCGTCACTTCAAGCGGTTCGCCACCGCCGTAAAGGATAATCTCAAGGGCTTCCTGCGGGATGTCTTTGATGGGTGTAGAAAAATTGAACTGGTGTTTTTTGCCCAGCGTGCGCAGTTGTTTGAAATTGTAATTCTCGCGCACCTCGCCGAGCGGCACGATCCCGACTTCGTTGATACTTTTTGTGTTATCCGGAATGACGCGCGCCATGTCTACTTCGTGCACCTCGCCCAGGCCCTTGCAGTGCGGGCACATGCCGTAAGGCGAGTTGAAGGAAAAGGTGTTGGGCGAGGGTTCTTCGTAGCTGAGGCCCGAGTCGGGGTCCATCAGGCGTTTGGAAAAACTCCGGACGGCATCGGCCGCGGCGTCCAGTTCGAGCACCTGGAGCATGCCGTCGCCGAGGCGCAGGGCGGTTTTGACCGATTCGCTAAGGCGGTCGCCGCGGTCGTCGCCCATGATCAGGCGGTCGACCACGATCTCGATATCGTGAATTTTATAGCGGTCGACCTGCATGCCCGGCGTAATATCGAGCACCTCGCCGTCGACGCGCACTTTGTTGTAGCCCTGTTTTCGTACCTGTTCGAAGAGTTCGCGGTAATGGCCTTTTCGGGAACGCACGACCGGCGCCAAAAGGATGATTTTTTTACCGGCAAATTGCTCTCCGATCTGGCTGATGATCTGGTCTTCCGTGAATTTGACCATCTTTTTCCCGCTGATATACGAATAGGCATCGCCGGCGCGGGCAAACAGCAGGCGCAGGAAATCGTACACTTCGGTGACGGTGCCGACGGTGGAGCGGGGGTTTCGGCCCGTTGTTTTTTGCTCGATGGAGATGACCGGGGAGAGGCCGGTGATCTGTTCTACATCGGGGCGCTCCATCTCGCCGATAAACTGGCGGGCGTAGCTCGACAGGGTTTCCATAAATCGCCGCTGGCCCTCGGCGTATATGGTATCGAAGGCCAGACTGGATTTTCCGGAGCCGGAAATGCCGGTGAGCACCACGAGGCGGTTGCGCGGAATACGGATGTCCACGTTTTTGAGGTTGTGGACGCGGGCGCCGGTGACCTCGATGAAGTCCTGGGCAGAAGAAGTGTCGGGCGCGGGCGCCGCTGCAGAATTTTTGGCCATGGCCGGTAAAACGCTGGGAACGGGTAAAGGTTGGCGGTTCGGAACCCGCAAAGATAGGCGGATTCAGGCGGGCAAAAAAGATTTTTTAAAACAAATGGTGTTGATTTAGTTTGTTTATTTTAAAAAGCAAACGGTTTATTGCAGCGGGCGACATAATCCCATACACCCAACTTGTTAAAACAGCTCTAACTAAACATCTTATTAAATACGTTCTATCCCTCAAATCTCCAACAATACGCCATGCCACACCGCCTGTTCTTGCTCTTCGCTTTACTGCCGGCGCTGCTGCCCGCCCAGCCATTCATCGACGATCATGTTATCTTCTGGGACAGCGCGGACTGGGACCGAACCGAGGTCGTATACTACTACCCACAACAACAGGCCGTTCCGCTGGCCATCCGATGGTATTATGGCGACCGGCGTGACATCCGGGAGGAATTTATCCGTATCGACGGCGACCGATGGCTGTTCAATTCCCGCGATACCACGGGCGCCTGGCATTTCCGGCGCGGCCCGATGCGCCCCGACCTGGAACACCCGCAAATCGACAGCACCCTCACTTTCGATCCGGATAGCTATGGAGAAATCGTGCAGATCGATACCAACTGGCGCTTGATCCCCGAGGGATATTGGCAGGAAGCCGATTCGGCCGGTTTTTTTTGGTCGGGTTATTATGCCGACGGACAAAAACAGGGCGTCTGGACAAAAATCAGGGAAATCAGGCCGAAGGTGTACGACTGGCGTTCGATTCACTTCTCCGCAGGCCGGCCCGGCCCGGAAAAACAACACAACCTGGCGCTCAGCGGCGATACGACAAGCATTTACCAGGCGCTGTACGGCAGCTGGGTGTATTGCGACGACAGTCATCAACTGACCGTCTGGAGAAACTGGAATGGCCCTCCCCCACGCAACGCTTATGCCCATCATGGCAGCTGGGTTATCTGGTTTATGCCCGATCACCGGGCGCAAAAGTGCACGCCTTCCAGTTATCAGCTGAATTACCTCACATTGACCGGCTCCTGGTCGCTTTCCGACAATGGGTACCTGCATTTCAACTGGGACAACGGTACAAGCGAATCTTTCCGACTCCGCTCGCTGATGGATGGAGAAATGCTGCTCGATATGAGAAAATGACGTAGCCCGCCACGGGTTTAACCATCCGGTTAAATTTTTCAGTCAAAAAGCTTGCAACATTCACGTGCGGACTTCACCTTTGTTCCAAAATTAACCAAACGGTTAAACTTGATGGATAACTCAGAGACGCCCACGACACCGGAATTGCCCGACAGCACAGAACAACGCATTTTCGACGCTGCTCACCAGGTTTTTGTGCAAAAAGGCCTTGATGGGGCCAAAATGCAGGAGATCGCCGACCATGCCGGCATCAACAAAGCTTTGCTGCACTATTACTTTCGTACCAAGGAAAAACTCTTCGAGATGGTGGCCAAAGCCGTCATCAACCGGGCCTTTCCGGCCGTGCAGCAATTGATCGAAGCCGACATGCCGCTGGAGCAGAAGATCGACCGCTTCGTAGACTTTTACATCGACCTGATTTCCCGCAACCCGTTTGTGCCCTTGTTCATCATCGGCGAGATCAACAAACACCCCGATCAGTTTTTTGAAAAAATAATCCCTGCCGCGCCGCCGCGCCCCGAGCGCTTTTTCCGGCAAGTGGAGGAGGCTGTGGCAGAAGGCCGGATACGGCCCATTTCACCGCGCCATTTGCTCGTCAACGTGCTTTCTATGTGTGTTTTTCCCATCGTCGCCCGCCCGATGTTGCGCATCGTGATGGGCATGAGTTCGCAGGAACTGAACCAGTTTTTGAAAGAAAGAAAAGAAGAAGTGAAGGCTTTCATTTTCGCTGCGCTGCGCCCCTGAAACCCGTTTATCAGAACCGAATTTGTTATTTTTATATGAAAACGACCTTTTTTAGTCTACTGCTGCTACTCGTTTGGCTTCCTTTTGCCGGCGCTACGGACAGCCTTGGCATCGAACAGGTGCGCCAACTCGCAGTGCAAAACAGTCCGCTGCAACAGAAAAAACTGCTGGCCGAAAGCGTCAGTGCTTTGCAGACCCGCAATATTCGCAGCAACAACCTGCCTCGCGTCAGCGTAGGCGCGCAGGCGAGCTGGCAAACCGACGTGTTCGGGTTGCCCATCGAAAGTCCGTTTTTCCAGGTGCCGGAAGTGCCCAAAGACCAGTACAAACTGAACGTCGACGTGGCGCAGCGCATCTGGGACGGCAACAGCGACCAATACGCTCGCCGGCAACGCAATCTGGAAAGCCAGATCACCGCGGCGCAAACCGACGTGGACGTGTTTCAGGTCAGGGAAGTCGTGACCGACCTTTTTTTTAAAGTTCTGCTGCTCAACGAAAGCGAACGCATCCTCGAAGCCACCCGCAGCGATCTGAATGCCCGCCTTCAGCAGGCGAAGGCGGCAGTGGCCGGCGGCGTTGCCCTTCGTACCACGGCCGACCAGCTGCAAATACAGATATGGAAAACCGAACAACAGCTCGAAGCCGTACGCGCCGACCGCAATACCCTGCTCGATATTCTGGCGGCCTGGATCGGGCGGCCGCAGGTTGATTTCGGTCTTCAAACGCCGGCTTTACCGCCTGTAAATATTGCCGCCGGTTCTGAACTGATTAGTACGCGGCCCGAATTCAAACTGATCAACCTGCAACAACACGCGCAGGTATTGCAAGCCGACGCCCTGAACCTCCGCCGCCAACCCAGGGTGGAAGCCTTCGTGCAGGGAGGCCTCGGCAGCCCCAACCCGCTGAATTTTTTTGAAACGGACTTTCAGCCCTTTGCCATCATCGGGCTGCGTGCCGCCTGGACGCCCATCGACTGGGGCAATACCCGCCGCGAACGCCAGGTGCTCTCGCTGCAACAAAACCTGCTCGACGCCCAGGCCCAAAGCATCCGTATGCGGCTCGATGCCCAGATTCGTCGCGACCGCGGTGAAATCGCCAAAGCAGACGCACAATTGCGTCAGGACGACGAAATCATTCGTCTGCAGGAGGACATCGTCAAAAGAGCCGAGGCGCAGGTGCAAAACGGCGTGATGACCGCCACCGACTACCTCGCGCAAATCAACATCCTGACGCAGGCCCGGCTGACCCGCGCCACGCACCAGATACAGGCCCGGCAGGCCCGGGAAATGCTCGGAGCGCACTTTGGCGCCAATTGATCTTTTTCAAAATTCCAATCCATTTTATCCTGTAACCTTTCCCATCTGATGAAATACCTCTCTTTGCTTTTACTGCCGCTGCTCGTCATTTCCTGCAAACCCTCCTCCTCCAAGGCCGACGCCTATGGCAATTTTGAAGCCGACGAGCGTATTGTCAGCGCCGAGGCCAACGGCCAGATACTCGCCCTTCGCCTCGACGAAGGTCAAAACCTCAAAACCGGCGAAGTGATCGGCGCCATCGATTCGATGCAATTGGTCTTGAAAAAAGAACAACTGCAGGCCACCATCCGGGCCATAGCCGCCAAAAGTCCGGCGATCAGCGCCCAATTGGCCGTTTTCGAACGCCAGATGGCCGCGACCAAACAAAATCTGGCCACGCTGCAGCGCGAAAAACAACGCATCGAAAATCTGCTCAAAAGCGATGCCGCTACCCCTAAACAACTCGACGACCTCAATGCCCAAATCGAACAAACCCAGCGACAAATGGACGTCATCCTGGGCCAGCAAAGCGCCACGGATGCCAGTCTGAACGTCCAGAAAACCGGTCTTCTGGCCGAAATCCTGCCCCTGCAGAAGCAGATCGCCCAACTCGACGACCAGATCGCCCAGTGCCGCATCACCAACCCACTCGATGGAACGGTGCTCGTGCAATACGCCGAAGCCGGCGAAATCGCCACCTTCGGCAAGCCGCTTTACAAAATTGCACGGCTCGACACCATGATCCTGCGCGCCTACGT
Source organism: Saprospiraceae bacterium (assembly GCA_020849825.1). GTDB lineage: Bacteria > Bacteroidota > Bacteroidia > Chitinophagales > Saprospiraceae > M3007. The sequence goes on along the minus strand of JADZFP010000208.1, from coordinate 2,572 downwards.
CGCCGGCGACCAGCTCGGTGTCATTAAAGTGGGCCAGAAAGTCAAGGTCTCGATCGATGCGCCCGACGGCAAAATGACCGAGATGGAAGGCACAGTGACCTGGGTTTCGGACAAAGCGGAGTTTACGCCCAAAATCGTCCAGACCAAAGACGAACGCGTCAACCTCGTGTATGCCGTAAAAGTGAAAGTGCCCAATGCCGACGGCAGTCTCAAAATCGGTATGCCGGGGGAAATTCGAATGGGGGGTGATTGACAGGGTTTTTATTGGACAGGATTTTATTAGACAGGATTTACAAGATTGACAGGATTTTTTAGTTGGACAGGATTTACAAGATTAACAGGATTTAGCGGCTTCGCCGCTGCACAGGTTTTAATCCTGTTAATCTTGTAAATCCTGTCCAATAAATCCTGTCCAATAAAACCACCTGTCCAATAAAACCTGTCCTACCTCGTACCCTGCTTTTATGTTTTGCGCGGTTGATAGACGCGGTATTTGCGTTTCACTTCGACACCCTTCGGGCCAAAATTGATCAATAATCCGATGTCCTGACGGGTAGCCGTAAGATAGTGAACCAGTTGAACCTCATGCTCGGGATGCAGAAGCGCCACCGACTTCAATTCTACAATCACCTGTTCTTCCACAAACAGGTCCATATAAAATTCGCCTACTACCTTTTCATCATAATACACACTCAGCGGTATCTGCTGACTCACCGACAAGCCATTTTTTATTAATTCCAATAGCAGGGCATTTTCATAAACCTTCTCAAAAAAACCGAACCCCAAAGTGTTGTAAACTTTAAAAGCTGCCGCAATAATTTGTCCGGTTAGCGAATCCTGCATGTTTTTTAATTTGAAAAATAGAGCCCTCCATGTGAAAACAGCAAGTGACCGGTTGAAATTTATTTCAACTTTTTATCTAAAAATACCAATATAACCTACTTATTATCAACAATTTGGAGTTGTTTATCCTGTAAATCCTGTTGATCCTGTCCCAAAAAACCAGTCCCCAAAAATCCTGTCAATCTTGTTAATCCTGTCTAATAAAAATCCTGTCCAACAAAAAACCTGTCCTATCATCACCATGTCCTCTATCACCACCACCAACCTGTCCAAAGCCTACGGCGAGGTACAGGCGCTCAACAACATCAACCTTTCCGTCAGGGAAGGGGAGATCTTCGGGCTGATCGGTCCCGACGGGGCGGGCAAAACCACCCTCTTCCGCATACTGGCCACTTTGCTGCTCCCCGACAGCGGCAGCGCAAAGGTAGCGGGACTCGATCCGGTCGGGGATTACAAAAAGCTGCGCACCAAACTCGGCTACATGCCCGGCCGGTTTTCGCTCTACCAGGACCTTACCGTGCGCGAAAACCTCGAATTTTTCGCCAGCGTATTCGGTTCGAGCATCGAAGAAAACTACGAACTCATCCGTGAAATATACGTCCAGATCGAGCCCTTCCGCGACCGGCGGGCAGGCGCCCTGTCCGGCGGGATGAAACAAAAACTGGCGCTTTGCTGTGCTTTGATTCACAAACCCGAGGTGCTGCTCCTCGACGAGCCCGGTACCGGTGTCGACCCCGTGTCGCGGCAGGAATTCTGGGACATGCTCCGCCGCCTTCGTCAGTGGGGCATCACCATCCTGGTCAGTACGCCCTACATGGATGAAGCGGAGCTGTGCGACCGCATCGCGCTCATTCAGCAGGGCGAGATTCTGACCATCGACACCCCGGAAAATGTACGCGCGGCGTACCCCAGGCCACTGTTTGCCGTGCGAGCCGACGATATGTACCGCCTCATCCGCGATCTGCGCGAATTGCCCGGCGCGGCGGGCTGCTATGCTTTTGGAGAACATGCCCACCTGTCGCTGCGCGATACCGCCATCGGTCTCGACGATATACGGCGTTATCTGGTCGAGCGCCGCCACGAGGCCGTGGAAGTAAGCCCTACTCCCGCGACGATAGAAGACTGTTTCATCGAGTTTTTGAACCATTAATAATCACCCACTATGCAGGCTGTCATTCAAACGGACCGGCTCACCAAAACTTTCGGCAACTTTACCGCCGTCGACGCCATCAGCTTCGAAGTGGCGCCGGGTGAAATATTCGGTTTTCTCGGCGCCAACGGGGCCGGTAAAACCACTGCACTCAAAATGCTCACGGGTTTGCTCAAACCTTCGCAGGGCAAAGCATTCGTGGCCGGCTACGACGTGGAGCGGTACCCCGAGGAGGTCAAACGCCGAATCGGGTATATGAGCCAGCGATTCAGTTTGTATGAAGATCTGACGGTGCGCGAAAACATCCGTTTTTACGGCGGAATTTATGGTTTGAGCACCCCCGACATTCGCCTTAAAACCGGCCTTTTGCTCGACAAACTCCAGCTCGGCGCCCAGGCCGACGCGCTCGTTGGCAGCTTGCCGCTGGGCTGGAAACAAAAACTCGCCTTCTCCGTCGCTCTTTTGCACGAACCCCGTATCGTGTTCCTCGACGAACCCACCAGCGGTGTCGATCCGCTCACCCGGCGCCAGTTCTGGGACCTGATCTACGAAGCGGCGCACCAGGGTGTCACGCTGATG
>JADZFP010000207.1 GCA_020849825.1 Saprospiraceae bacterium | reverse complement strand
TCGCCGCCGTCGTCGAGGATCATGTTCGGCGTGCCGCCGTCCGACCATTCGAGGATACGGTGGGTGTAATCCCAGTAGTCTTCCAGCGTTTCGCCCTTGTAGGCGAAGACGGGGATGCCGGCAGCGGCGATGGCGGCGGCGGCGTGGTCTTGCGTGGAGAAGATGTTGCACGACGACCAGGACACCTCGGCGCCGAGTTCGACAAGCGTCTCGATCAGAACGGCGGTCTGGATGGTCATGTGCAGGCAGCCGGCAATGCGGGCGCCTTTCAGCGGTTTGGAAGCGCCGAATTCTTCGCGCAGCGACATCAGGCCCGGCATTTCAGCCTCGGCAAGCTGGATCTCTTTGCGGCCCCAGTCGGCCAGGGCAATATCTTTGACTTTGTAGGCAGGGCGAGTTTCGACAGATGTCATGTTGAATGTGCTAATGTGCTAATGTGCTAATGTGCTAATGTGCTAATGGGGTTGGAATGACCTTTAAACGAAACAAACTTCGTTTTGTTGGCCAAAACGGGCCGCAAAGATAGGGGCTTTGCGGGCCAAATTCGCCCTTTGGCCCAATCTTGTTTTGTCAACGTTGTGCAAACAACCGCTCGTTTACAAATCAAATTCTTTTAAAACCTGCCACTTCGCCGTTAAATCTTCCTGCCCGATCAGGCTGACGGTGCGGAATATTATGGTTTCGGGAAAGGCATAATCCTGAATTTGCTGAAATACGGCATCCGTACAGGTCGAATTTCGGGGGTGCATCAGGGTGATATGGGCGGATAACCGGCGCGGGTTGTCCGTTGTGCCGGCGAGTATGTGCCTGCGCAGGCCGTCAAAGGCTTCCATTCCTCCGACAGCGGGTATCAAAACGCCTTTCCCTTCGGCCGACCGCTCTGCCGGGCCCAATTGCAGCGTGATTGGGCCGAAACTCAGCCGGCTCAGATGATCCACGACCATTTCAAGATCGGTGAGTTCGTCTTCGCGGCACAAAGTGACGTGCGCCGGGATCAAGGCGGCTTGTACGGGATTGAAAGTATGCCGTACCGTTTCGATCGCACGGCCAGCCTCTTCGCCGACAAACAGGGTCAGTTGTATTCGTTTGCCCATCATGTTGCCGGCTGTTCGGTAGCCATTTTTACGGCCCACTCGCGCGCCCGCCCATCCATGATGCGAAACCACAGCGGCGGCACCAAAGAGAGGAGTACGCTGGCCGGGTAACCAAAGGGCAATTGCGGACTTTCATCCATGTGCCTCAGAATCTGGTATTTACGTGTGGCTTTGTAGTGGTGGTCGCTGTGCCGCGTGAGTTCGTAGAGGAAAATCCGGCCCAACTCGTGGTCGCTGTTCCAGGAGTGTGCGGGCAGAACCGGTTCCGGGCGGCCCGAGCTCGTGAGCCGGCGGCGCAGGCCGTAGTGTTCGACGTAATTAATCGTTTCGAGCAGCAGGATGCCGATCAGGGCAATTGCAAGCGCGCCCAACACGGCTTTCCAGCCCAAAAACAACGCGATTGCCGATAGCCAGAGCAATTGCCAGAGCTGAAAGCGAAGCATTTCATTCTCCCAACCCAGGGCGACCTTGCCGGCCTTTTTCAGCCGCTCGGCTTCGAGCGCCCAGGCATTGCGCCAGCCGCCGGCGATGGAACGCAGCCAGAAGGCAAACAACACTTCGCCCAGCCGGGCAGACGCCGGGTCGGCGTCGGTGGCGACGTTTTTGTGGTGCCCGCGGTTGTGTTCGATAAAAAAGTGCTGATAAAGGGCCGTCAGCAGCATCCATTTGGCCAATACCTGCTCGCCGCGCCGGCCGCGGTGCCCGAGTTCGTGGGCGACGTTGATGCCATTGGCCCCTACGATAATTCCCACGCTCAGCGTAAGGCCGAGCCATTCCACAACGCCGGGAGCCTGATGTTGCACCACGTACAAATACCAGCCCACGATGCCAAACAACAAAGGCGCATTGGCATACAACAACCAGTCGAAAACCGTCCGCCGACTGCGCTCCGGCTCGGTTTCGGCAGGTTCGTTGGCAGTCGATTGCGGTAGCCAGTGCTCCAGAACCGGCAGGATAGCAAAGGCCAGCACGACGGTCGACCAGGCCCAGGGGCCTTGTAACCAAAGCGCCGCGCAGGCACTGAGCGGAAGTAGATAAGCGAGTAGATACTTTGCGTCTTTCATAAGTCGAATCAGTGAACATAAACGAGGTCTGGCCGGCGGTTGTTTAGAGGGTATTTGAATAATGCAGCATTAGCGAATAAATCAAACGCGCCCCATGTTTTTGCGCATTATCAGCCTATTTTTGCGCCGCTTTTACACAAAAACACCCTTTCAAACCTGCCAAGCCCAACCAGGATCATGGAATTTTACCCACTCAAAATTAGTCAAATCACGCCGGAAACTGCTGATACCGTCACCCTCGATTTTTCGATTCCGGAGGAGCTGAGCCCGGTTTTTGCTTACAAACAAGGGCAATATATCACCATTCGACTGCATCTCGACGGCCACGAATTGCGCCGTTCGTATTCCATGTCGTCGAGCCCGCTCGAAAACCGGCTGGCCGTGACGGTAAAAAAAGTGCAGGGCGGCCGCGTTTCCACTTATCTGCATGACCAGTTGAAAGCCGGCGACACGCTGGAAATCGCTGCGCCCGACGGCCGTTTTTTCAACACCCTCGACCCCGAAAAACGGCGCACTTACTACCTCTTCGGCGCCGGCAGCGGTATCACGCCGCTGATGTCGATCCTCAAAACGGTGCTCGAAGCCGAACCGATGAGCACGGTTTTTTTGCTCTACGGCAGCCGCGACGAACAAAACATCATCTTCCGCGACGCGCTCGATCAACTGGCCGAGCGTTACAACGGACAGTTGTTTGTCGAGCACGTACTGAGCCGCCCGAAAAAGGAAAGCGGCGGCGGCCTGCTCGGTATGTTTAAAAAATCGACCCAAAACTGGCAAGGCCGCTCCGGCCGGGTCGATGGTCGCGCGGTCGGCGATTTTCTTGAAGAAAACCCGCCGCACGGACCCGAATCCGAATGTCAGTATTTCCTCTGCGGCCCCGGAAGCTTCGCCGACGCGGTTAAAGCAACGCTGGTAGCGCGCGGCGTGGAAGCCAAACAGATCCATACCGAACACTTCGCCAATGCCCACCACGTGCCCGGCGAAAACCTGGCGCCTTCGGCAGCCGGCAGCGGCAAACGCCTGATCGTACACCTGAAAGGCCAGCGCATCGAAACCGAGGCGCCCGATAACGCGACAATCCTCGACGTCATGGTGCGCGAAAAACACGACGCGCCCTATTCCTGTACCTCGGGCGCCTGCGCCACCTGCATGGCCAAAGTGCTGAAAGGAAAAGTGCGGATGGATGTGTGCTACGCCCTCGAAGACGACGAGATCAAGGCCGGTTATTGCCTCACCTGTCAGGCCCATCCCGACAGCGACGAGGTGGAGCTGACCTATGATTTTTGATCAATAGGCGGGTAGGAATTTCTGGCATAAAGCCTTCTTTTTAAAAGCCGTAAAAATTTGACAATCAAATTTTTACGGCTTTATTTTTCACTTCAAAATTTGAAATAAATATTTCCTGCAAAATGACGAATCCCAAAAAGTGCGACTTCCGGCGGTATAATTTTATTCGCATAAAACCACCGCCTGTGCAACTGAGAAGTACCCCTTTCCTGCGATTAATCAGTCCATTTGCTGCCGGACTAGCCACCGGCGGGTTTGCCGACCGCGACCTGCCGTGGCTGTCCGCAGCGCTGTCTGTGCTGCTGGTACTAACCCTGGTGATGGCTCCGCAGGCGACGGCGCATCGTCATCGCTGGATATTTGGCGCACTGGTGTCGGCATTGTTGTTTGGAGCGGGTTATGCCCGTATCGTGTGGCAGCGCGACACCCTGCGGCCGGATCATTTTTCCACGACGGTCGGTGAGGCGAGATGGGTGGTCGGTATGGTGTACGATGCCCCCTCGAAAGGCGCGCGTTTGAAAATCCCCTTGCGGGTGGAGGCTGCCGGTGTTGACTCTTTGAAGGTCAGCAGCGGCAATGTCTTGTTGTTTGTGGAAGCCGATTCTACGCTTGGCGCCATACGGTATGGCGACCGGCTGGCCGTACGGGCTACAATCCGCCCCACAGAACCGCCGCGCAACCCGGAAGCATTCGATTATCGGCGCTACCTTCATTTTCAAAATATTCATTACCAGGCATTTGTTAAAAGCGACTCGGTGGTTGTATTGTCGTCGGGTCATGGCTGGGCGCTTTGGCGTTGGGCATTCGGGTGTCGCGAGCGGCTACTGGTTTTGTTGCAAAAACATTTCCAGAACCCCGATGAGTATGCGGTGGCATCGGCCTTGCTGGTGGGTTACAAGGACGATTTGTCCGACGATTTGCGGACGGCCTACGCAGAAACCGGCTCCATGCACGCTTTGGCGGTGTCGGGTACGCATGTCGGGTTGTTGTATGCGGGTTTGTTGTTTTTGTTGCGCCGTATTCGCTGGCGTAGCCGGCTGCGCAACTGGTTGCAAACGGCACTGGTGCTGGCGGTCATCTGGGCCTTTACCTTTCTGACCGGCGCTACCGCGTCCGTATTGCGGGCCTCGGTGATGTTTTCGGTCTTTTTATTGGGCAAATCGCTGCGGCAGGATGCTTCTATCTGGAATATCCTGGCCGGATCGGCATTTGGCCTCTTGTTGTACAACCCCGGTTTTTTCTTCGATGCGGGTTTTCAGTTGTCGTACGCGGCGGTAGCGGGCATGGTGTTTTTTTACCCCCGGCTGCAACAACTCACGCCCTTGTGGTTGCCGGGCTGGCTGGACGAAGCATGGAAAATATTCCTGATCGGGGTGGCAGCCCAAATCGGCACCTTGCCGCTTTCACTCTACTATTTTCACCAGTTTCCCTGCTATTTCTGGCTGGCCGGCTGGGTGGTCGTACTTGGCGGCGCGGTGTTTTTGTGGGGCGGAGCTTTGCTCGTACTGCTCGACTGGCTGTCGCCAATGGCCGCGGGTTGGCTGGGTTGGCTGTTGCACGGGCTTTTGTGGGGCATGAACCAGGCTATTTTATTGATCAAAGAGCTACCGGGCAGCGTCGTCAGCGGCGTGTGGTTGCCGGCCTGGGGAGCGGTGCTGTTGTACGGAATTATCGCCTTTGTGGGTTATGCCATCATGACCCGGCGGGCAAAAGGATTACTGATTGCCCTGGTATTGCTGCTGGTATTGGGCGCCGGGCGCCTCGTGCGTTCCCTTGAACAGATGGAACAGGGACAGTTGGCGGTTTATCACGTTAACAAACACACCCTTGTGGATTTTTTTGCAGGGCGAAACGCCTGGTCGCTGGCCGATTCGGTCAGCGCCAAACAGGTTCTTTTTGCCGCCCAGGCCAATCGTTGGGCGGCCGGTATTGGCCGGGTCGATTCTTTTTCACCGGAAGCTATGAATACCGCCGGTATGTATTGCCGACCGCCTTTTATGGGTTTATTCAACCTGAAAATAGCCCTGATCGACGATGCGCGCTGGCTGCGGGGGCAAACGCCGGCAGTGCCGGTCGACGTATTGCTCATTTGCCAAAACCCCTTGCTCGACATTTCAGCGTGCCAGCGTCGCTTCCCCGCCCGGCAAATCATACTGGATGCTTCCAATTCCTGGAAAAACACCCGCCGGTGGAAGGCGGAATGTGATGCCCTGGGCTTGCCATGCCACGACGTGCGGGAAAAAGGCGCCTGGGTTTGGGTCCAAAACAATCACAACCTATGAAAATCAGGATTGCATCGTATTTCCACTTTTCGCGCGCCGAGCGGAACGGCGCCGTGGCGCTTTGCCTGTTGTGCGCGGCGGTTTTTGTCGCCCCTTCGGTGCTTGAAAAATTCAGAGAAAAGCCCGTGACCGATTTTTCCGGGTTTGCCCTGCAGGTCGAACAGTTTCACGCCGGGTACGCCGCATCGGCCGCTTCGCCCGGGGCAGTTTTTTATTTCAACCCCAATACCGCAACCCTCGATGAATTACTCCGGCTGGGCCTGCCGGAGCGTGTTGCAAAGGGCATTTGTAAATACCGCGACAAGGGCGGGCGCTTTCGCCGTCCGGAAGATTTTTCAAAAGTCTACAACCTCGATGCCGCCGATTTCGAACGTTTGCTGCCCTACATCCGGCTCGACGAACCCGAATGGGAGGGGCGCTCAGAGCGCCGCGTCGAACACATCCAGGCCGAAGTGTTTCCCTTCGATCCCAATACCGCGACTGCCGATGAGCTGCGCCGGCTGGGCTTGTCGGATCGCCTGGCTGCCAACGTGTTGAAATACCGGGAAAAGGGCGGGCGCTTTCGCGACAAGGAGGGTTTTCGCAAGCTGTACGGCCTGTCGGAAGCGGATTATGCGCGTCTCGAGCCCTATTTACAACTGCCGATTGCCGCCGACGGCGCGTCTCCGCGCCCCGTCTCCTATGCCTCGGGTTTTAATCCCGGCAATGGTAAAAAAGAGCCCCAACCAGTGGACATCAATCAGGCCACGGAGGCCGACTGGCAACAACTACCTGGCATCGGCGCCTGGCGGGCAAAACAAATTCTGGCCTTTCGCGAACAATTGGGAGGCTTTGTTTCCGTGGCGCAAGTGGCGGAAACGAGGAATTTGCCCGACAGTGTTTTTCAACAGATAAAACCCTGGTTGAAGCAGGAAAGCCCGGTTTTTCGCCAATTGCCCATCAATCGGGCCACTGCCGAAGAACTGGATGCACACCCCATGATTTCCCGCAAACAGGCTGACCTCATCGTGCGTTACCGCGAACAACACGGGCCCTTTGGCCGGATCGACGACCTGAAAAATATCGCGGTGTTTCGCGATGGTATCTGGCTGGAAAAAATCAGGCCCTATTTGAAACTGGATTGACGTGCGGCGGATGGCGGGAGATGAGACAGGTTTATTAGACAGGATTTACAAGATTAACAGGATTAAGCGGCTTCGCCGCTGCGTGGTTGTTCAATCCTGTTAATCTTGTAAATCCTGTCTAAAAAAAAACCTGTCCAATCTCAAATCCTCATTGTTTGCGCGGCAGGGAGGGTTCGATGGCATAGGCCTTGTCGAGCCAGGGCTGGGCTGCGTCTTTCTGCCCCATATCCCAGTAAGCCGAGCCGATATAGTACAGGAGGGTAGGGTTGTTTTTATCGTATTTGAGCGCCTCTTTCCACTGTTCGATGGCTTCCGGGAATTTCTTTTTCATCGCCAGCACCGCGCCGAGGTTGCGGCGGGCGTCGACAAAACGCGGATCGAACTGCACGGAACGGCGGTAGACGCTCTCGGCCGAATCGAGTTGGGTCAGCATAAGCTGGTTGCCTGGCCGCTGGGCGCGCAGGAAATAAATATAGCCCAGGTTCGACAAGACCTTGGTGTCGTTGGGGCGGTATTTCAGCGCCATCTGGTAGTCTTTTTCCGCCTGATCGTAACGCCCCAGGCGGAATTGCGCCACACCCCGGCTGCCATAGGCGTCGTGGTATTCGGGGTAGAGTTCGATGGCTTTGCTGTACGAAGCGATGCCTTTTTCTACCCAGGCGGTGTCGGTGGCGATGCCTCTTTTCTCGTCGAGGCCGCGCTTGGCCTCTTCCAGACCGATGTGGTAGTTGAGTTTGGCGCAATTGGGTGAATTGGGCATGTCGGCGACGTACAGCGCGTAGCTGTCGTACCAGGCCGGATTGCGCAACACCGTTTTGACGCTGTAAGCCAGTATAATCGCCCCGGCAATGCCCCAGAGCAGCGCGCCTTTGCCGTTAAAGTTCCAGCCGTTTTCGCGGTCTTCCACCTTGAATATTTTCATCAGTATCCAGGCGAGCGCAAAGGCAAACCCGAGGGAGGGGATATACAACTCGCGTTCGCCATAGGAGGTGCCGATGATGTAAACGACGTTGCTGTACAGCGAAAAAGTGGCGAGGTAGAACAAAATGGCGTACGACAAAAAGTGTTTTTTGCCCAGATTCATCAAAGCCCAGATACCCATGCCGGCATAGGCGAAGAACCCTGCCAGCGCGCGCCAGTCGTCAAAACCCACGGATTTCATTTGCGGATAACCAAGGTCGCTGATCAAGGGATGCGGATAGATCATGACCCACAGATATCGCCCGCACATCATAAAAGCGGATGCGAGGCGCATGGCGGGATTTTTTTCGGCAGCGATAAAGTTGTCGAGAATGGAGAATATCTCCTTGCCCGCCTGATTGGCGAGAACGTTGTGTCGAATAGCCAGGAAAATGAGCGCCGGCGCCAGAAACATGGCTGTGTAGCGCACGATCTCGCCCATGTTCCGTTTGCCGAAATACCAGAGCGTCAGCGGAAGCACAGCCAGGAAGGTGATCGAGCCTTCTTTTGAGAATTGTGCCAGCGTATACATGCCCAGGGCGGCCGTCAGCCAGGCAGTACGGTTGGTTTCCATGTGTTTCCAAATGCCGTACAATGCGCCGGTGCAGAGCAGTAGCGACAGTATTTCGTCGCGGCTTTTGATATTGGCCACAACCTCGGTGTGTACCGGGTGCGCCATAAAAAACAACACCGCCATAGCGGCCAGTACCGGCGGATAATCGGCCAGGATGCGCCGCCAGGTAACCCAGAGTACCCAGCCCGTCAGGGCGTAAAACAGTACGTTGATGATGTGGTGGATGGCCGGGTTGTCGGGCGAGATCGACCATTCCCAGGCAAACATGGCCAGCGTGACCGGGCGGTACAGCGAGCCCGGACTGTTCCAGGCGCCGTAGCGGTATTCCGTCGTGAAAATGGTGCGCAGGTTTTCCAGCCCGCCTTTGACGACCCAGTTCTCCTTGATGACCGAATAATCGTCGAGTGCCCACTGATGGCCGAATGTGTTGATGTACAATACGAAGCCGAGGGCGGCAGCGATCAGACCCACGATCCAGCCGCCGGGTATGGCAGGCGCGGAAGGAAGCAGGTTGCGGGCGGCCGACGACGAGGCGGCCGGCCTCGGTTGTGGTTTGCGAACGGGGGCTGCTGGCTTGACAGATTTCTTTTTGGACATTTTGCCGGTGGATTTGCCGCAAATCTATTGGATTGGGACAAATTTTGGCATCATCCGTACAACTCGTAATGGAGCTGGGTGCGGTCGTAGCCCAATTTGACCATTAAATTGGCTACCGCGTCGTCGATCATATTGCTCCATCCGCACAAATAAAACGCGACGTCGGGGCGAACCCGGGCATATTCCGCCAGATAGATTTGATGCAAATGGCCTTTCCAGCCCGGCCAGTCGGGCTGTCGCGACAGCGCGATGTCGTAGCGAAAACCGGGCATTGTCCGGGCCAGGTTTTCAAAATCATCGCGGTACAAAATATCCGCTTCGGTGCGGGTGCCGAAAATGAGGTGTATGTTTTTGTGCGGTCGTCCGCTTTTGTGCAGGTCGAGCAACATACTGCGAAAAGGCGCCACCCCTGTGCCCGTACAAATGAAAACCAGGTCTTTGTCGATCACTTCGGGCAATACGAACGCGCCGTCGGGGCCTTTGAAACGGATGGTGGAGCCAGGCTCGATTTCGTCGAACAAATATTTGGAGCCCGTGCCGTGGTCGGCCCGTACGATGCAGAGTTCGAGCAGGTTGTCGTCGTTCGGTTCGTTGGCGATGGAGTAGCTGCGCCAGCGTTGCAGGCGTTTGTCGCCGATGGGCAGGTCCATGGTGACGAACTGGCCGGCCTGAAACCGGAACGGTTGTTCGCCGGGCACTTCGAGCCAGAACCGCCGCACGTTGGGCGCTTCGCTTGCTACTTTTTTGACGATGCTGTCGTACCAGATAGTGGGCATGATTGGGTTATTTGATCATCTCGTTCCAGCGCATAAACACGCCGAATCCTTTTTCGTTGAAAAATGCGCGGGTTTCCGCTTCGCTGCGCGCGCTCGTTGCCAATACGAAATCGCCGCCCCAGGCTCCCAGACTTTTTATCTCACCCCAATAGTCGGGAAAATACAGATCGCGGGCACGCGGCAACTCCAGCAATTGGCTCAGCAGGTGTTCGTGTTCCGACAAAACTTCTTCAAAACCGGCCAGCGAATTGGCCTGAACGGCGCGTTGTGTGAGTTCGGAAATGCGCTGAACGGGCCCCTTATCGCGCCCCGTTTTTTCGCGATACCGCCGGATGCCTTCCCGGCTGTCCTGCTTTTTGCCCAAAAAAATAAAATAGAGCTGCGGGGTAAAGGCGGGGCGGAATTCGACCGCGCTCGCCTGCGGCCGGCCGTCGTCGAGCCGGAAAAGAATGGGCGTTTCGGCGTAGGCGCAGGCAATATCGTAGCCCGATCCGCCGAAAGTATCGGCCAACAGCTGGTAGGGGTCGGCGTCGGCCCAGCGGGCCAGCGCCGCGATCAGGGTGCTGCTGGTACCCAGGCCCCAGTTGCGGGGGAAATCGGTTTGGGTGCTGACCAAAAGACCGCTTTGTTGTTGCAAAAAAGCAGGGTTGAGCCGCCGTGCCGCGTGTAGTATTTGCGCCAGGCGCTCAGCAGCCGGAGCATCGTTGGTTTGTAAGATTGCCAGATCCGGCAACTGAAACCGGCTTTCGAGCCAAACCCCTTCGGGATTGCCAGCGCGCCACAGCAGCGTGCTGTCCGTTTCCAGGGCTTCCACCTGCAAACTTTGGCCGAAACGAACCGGTACTGCCAGTGCCAGGGCGCCGTCGAGCACGGCGTATTCGCCGGTCAGCAGCAGTTTTCCCCGGGCGCGTGTTTGAAAAACGGGTTTGCTCATTGTGGGTCAGGTATGTTGGGCGGCCCCGGGTTGCAGGTCGTGGCCTTCGGCCATGAAGCCCGCCTGTTCGAAATGCGCCCAGAAATGGGGATAGGATTTTTCTACCACTGCCGGATTTTCAATAAAAATAGCGCCCAACAGCGCCAGCGGCGCAAAAGCCATGGCCATGCGGTGGTCGCCATAAGTGGCGAATACGGGCGGAGTTTCCCAATGCGCCTTTCCATCGAGGAGGTAAAAGGTTTTATCGGGGCTCCTGGACGAGAAACGCGCCGGTAGTTTGCTGAACTGAACGCCTGCTTTGGCCAGTTCGTTTTTTATAGCGCTGACGCGGTCGGTTTCTTTGATCGACAGGGTTTCGAGCCCCGAAAACAAGCCGCGCACGCCCAGGGCAGCGCAGACGACCGCCAGGGTTTGGGCGAGGTCGGGGCATTCGGTGAAATCCCATTCAAAATGGTCCTTTACCGGCTTTCCGCCCCTTCGCAAACGCGCGCCGGCCTCCTCAAAAGTCGTTTCAACGTCAAATGCGCGCATCATTTCGGCCAAAACGGCGTCGCCCTGCCAGCTGTCGCGATGCAAACCTTTGAGCAAAATATCCGCCTCATCCGCCAGGGCGGCCAGGGCATACCAATACGAGGCTGCCGACCAGTCTGACTCGACCACCAGGGGCCGAGGCTCGTATTCGCCTGCCGCTACCTCAATACTGTCGCCCTGCCAGTCGGCCCGTGCCCCGAAATAACGCATCATACCCAGGGTCATGTCGAGATAGGGTTTTGACACCAGCGGCCCTTCCGGGATCAGTTTCAGGCCTTCGGGCAATTTGGGCCCGATCATCAGCAAGGCCGAAAGAAACTGGCTGCTTATATCGGCGGCAACCCTGACGCTTCGGCCCGTGCGGCCCAGATTGGGCGAGGGCTGGATGCCGAGCGGCGGATAACCCTCTTTGTCGAGAAATTCGATTTCGGCGCCCAGGCTGCGCAGGGCCTTGACCAGGGCGCCAACGGGCCGCTCGCGCATGCGCGCGGAGCCGGTGAGTATAGTCTGTTCCGTGCCCAAAGCCAGGTATGCCGTCAGGAAACGAAAGGTCGTACCGGCATCGCCGGCGTTAAAAATATCGCCCTCCTGCTCGAGCAGTTCCCGGAGCGTCCGGGTATCCTGGGCATTCGAGAGATTGGAGAGCCAGTTGCGCGGGTGTACGCCCGCCAGTTTCAGAATCATCAGCGCGCGATTGCTGATGCTTTTCGAGCCGGGGAGCTCGACTTCGGCGCTTAAAGAGCGCTTGACCCGTGAAAAAGAAAGACGCAAGGGTGTGTCAGGCATAGTCAAGTTCAAATGCAAAACGCGAAAAACGGGGCTTTTTATTAAACAATCAGAAGTTTGGGCGGTTTTCGAAAAAATAAAAATCAATTTTTAGGCTAGTCTAAAAATAATTTCCACACCTTTGTAAAAATTATTCTAAACCCTCTTTCTGCCCCATGGTATCACAAGCGGAAGAAAACTACCTCAAAGCCGTGTTTGCCATTTCTGAAAAAGAAGGCAAATCAGCGACAACCAATGCCATTGCGGCCACGATGCAAACGACTGCCGCCTCGGTGACCGACATGCTCAAGCGGCTCGCCGACAAAAACCTCATCGCCTATGAGAAATACCGCGGCGTATTGCTGACGCCCGACGGCCGCCGCATCGCCACGGAGCTGATCCGCAAACACCGCTTGTGGGAAGTGTTTCTGCTGGAAAAACTCGGCTTTGCCTGGGACGAAGTGCACGAACTCGCCGAACAACTCGAACACGTGCAGGGCGATGCCTTGGTCGACCGGCTCGATGCATACCTGGGTTATCCGAAATACGATCCGCACGGCGACCCGATACCCGATGCGCAGGGCCGTTGGACCCTGCGTCAGCAGGTGCCGTTGGTCACGCTCCAGCCCGGCGAACGCGGCACGGTGACCGGTGTGCAGGACCACAGCTCCGCTTTTTTGCAATATCTCGACCAATTGGGCCTCGGCCTTGGCGTGGAGGTCGAGATGCTCGAACGGATACCCTACGACCAGTCGGCGCGTGTACGGGCTGCCGGCAAGACGGAGCTGATGCTCAGTGAAAAAGTTTGTCAGAACCTTTTTGTCAAAACGAATTGAAACAATGCGCAGAACACATCCCGAGGTTTCGCTTTCCGAGGTGAACAGCACCGTGGAAACCAATGTCAAAGGCGGTTTTTGGCGCCGCTTGCTGGCTTTATTGGGGCCGGCTTATCTGGTCAGCGTGGGGTACATGGACCCCGGCAACTGGGCGACCGACCTGGCGGGCGGCAGCCGTTTCGGCTACGCGTTGCTGTGGGTATTGCTCATGTCGAACCTGATTGCCTTGTTGTTGCAAAGTTTCAGCGCGCGGCTGGGTTTGGTCGCGCAGCGCGACCTTGCGCAGGCTTCACGCGAGTTGTATCACCCTGCTGCCAACCTGTTCAACTACATACTTGCCGAAATAGCCATTGCCGCTACCGACCTGGCCGAAGTGCTGGGTATGGCGATTGGTTTGCAGTTGTTGTTCGGCCTGCCGCTGGTTTGGGGGGTATCGCTGAGCGTGCTCGATTCCTTCCTTTTGCTGTTCCTGATGCACCTGGGCATCCGCAAACTGGAGGCATTTATCCTGGGCCTGGTTCTCATCATCGGCGGTACGTTTTTGGTGCAGATGTTTCTGGCCAAACCTGCTCTGGGTGAAGTGGTTACCGGTTTTGTACCTTCCATACCCAATGCGGAGGCCCTGTTTATCGCCATCGGGATCATTGGCGCTACCGTGATGCCGCACAATTTGTACCTGCATTCGGCGCTGGTACAGACACGGAAAATTGACCGCAGCACCACCGGCTTGCGGCGAGCCATACGCTTCAATGTGCTCGATTCAGCCATTGCCCTCAACCTGGCGCTCTTCGTCAACGGCTCAATTTTGGTGCTGGCGGCGGCTGTTTTTCATAAAAACGGCTACAACGGCGTTTCCGAAATTCAGGACGCGCATCGTTTGCTCGAACCTTTGCTTGGCCAAAGCTATGCCCCGATGCTTTTTGCCATCGCGCTGATCGCAGCTGGCCAGAGCAGTACCGTGACCGGCACTTTGGCCGGCCAGATCGTCATGGAAGGCTACTTGCACCTGCGCATCGCGCCCTGGTTGCGCCGGATTATCACCCGCTTGCTGGCCGTGGTGCCGGCTGTGCTGGTCATTACCCTGATGGGCGAATCCGCCACAGGCGATATGCTGGTATTGAGCCAGGTGATTTTGAGCATGCAGTTGGGATTTGCCATTATTCCCTTGCTGCACTACGTCAGCGACCGGAAGCGGATGGGAGAATACGCCATTGGGTTTTGGGCAAAATTCGGCGGCTGGCTGAGTGCCTCTGTTATCGTGGCGCTCAACGTCTGGCTGGTGGTGGGTAAATTGGGAGAATGGCGAGCGGCAGCTGGCGAGCGGCTCTGGATGGTCGATTATCTTATTTTGCCCCTGGTGATTTTTTCCGGCTTTATGCTCGGATATATCGTTGTTAAACCCCTGCTCAAACCCGTCCCGCAACAGCGCACGCGGTTGCCGCACGGCGATTTCGAGGGTTTTGCCGCCTCTGCCAACCGCCATTTTCATCAGGTGGTCGTAGCGCTTGATTTTACCTCCGTGGATAAAAAAACGCTGCAGCACGCGGTTCAGTTCGGCGGAAAAGATGCGCATTATCTGCTCATCCACGTCGTGGAAACAGCCGGCGCCTGGGTCATGGGCGCCGATATCGACGATTTTGAAACGGCTGCCGACCGCGACATTCTCGAACAATACGCCGCCGAATTGCGAGGACTGGGCTATCAGGCCGAAGCCGTCATCGGCTACGGTTTTGCGCGACAGGCGATTCCGAAACTGGTCAACGAAAAAAATGCCGACCTGCTCGTTATGGGCGCACACGGCCACAAAACCTTCAAAGACCTCATCTTCGGCGCCACCGTCGACGCCGTACGCCACCGAGTAAAAGCGCCGGTGCTGGTCGTACAGTAGGTGTTGGGCGTTGGGTTTTAGGTTTTGGGAAAAAGGGGTATTGCTGCTCTCGGGTTA
>JADZFP010000206.1 GCA_020849825.1 Saprospiraceae bacterium | reverse complement strand
CCGATCAACTCAACAAAGAAAACGTATGGCTGGGTGTTGGCAACGGCAGCTGGAAGTTCTGGTTTCCGTCCAAAGGCATCCAGGGCGGGTATCGTCTTGAAGAAAAAAACATCGTTTTTACGCGTGCCCACAACGACTACCTCGAAATCCGCGCCGAACTGGGCGTCGTCGGCGTCGTGGTTTTTATCGGGCTGTTCGTACTTGCACTGGGCGCCGCGCTGGCGGTTCTTTTCCGCCGTCCGCCGCCCGAATCAGCCGCCCGGCTGGCTGCGCTGACGGCCGGACTGCTGGGCTATTGCGTGATTCAGTATTTCGATTTCCCGCGAGAACGCATTGAAATGCAGGTGATACTGGCCCTGCTGCTAGCGCTGACGGTCGGGGAAACCCGCGCGCTTTGGGCCAGCGGGCCCGGTATCGGGGTGCAAAAACAAGCCAACTGGTTGTTCCTGCTGGCCGGCGCCGGTTTGCTTTTCAACATCGTGATCGGCTTTTACCGCGTCAAGGGCGAAATACACAACGTGCGCCTCATGCAGGCGATGGTTAGCGGCAATATCCGGCAGATTATCGCCGAATCGCGGGCCGCCAGCAACCCGTTTTACGAGTACAACGACACGGCCCTGCCCCTGCAATGGTTCGAAGGTGTGGCCGAAATACAACAAAAACGCCCGGCCCAGGCCATCGAAGCGCTCCGGGAGGCTTATCGCCTCAATCCATGGAGCTTTCAGGTGCTCAACAACTACGCCTCGGCCCTGGCCATGAACAAACAGTTTCGGGAGGCTTTGCCCGTCTACGAACAAGTATTGTCGATCAACCCGCGCTACGACGAAGGCAAACTCAACCTGGCCTACACCTGGCTCCAGCTCGGCGATACGCTCAAAGCCCGCGACTGGGGCAGCCGCATCGATACGATCCCCAACCCGCAATCGGAGGAGGATCGGGCCAAAAACAAGTTTATTCTCAAGCAACAGGCGGAATTGTTCAGGTATTTAAATGCCCGATAGGCGGCTCGCTGGCGCGGGATTGTACGGCTGGCGCGGCTGGCGCGGGGTTGCACCCCGTGCCAAGGTTCCCGCCAACCCGGCTGACGCGGGGTTTTACCCCGTGCCACGATTCCCGGCTGGCGCGGTGTTGCACCCCGTGCCAAGGTTCCCGCTAACCCGGCTGACGCGGGGTTTTACCCCGTGCCACGTTTCCACCAACCACATCCAAGCAAACTCCAGAATAAATCCGGCCAATCCGGCAACCTTCCTACCTTCGCACTGTTACGATTCAAATCTTTCAATTTTATTTGAAAGAACATAAAAACACGGATTTTACACAGATTTTGAAAAAAAACTGCGCTTATTCGCCGTGAAAAACGGAGGGTATTCCGCCGGCCCCGGCTGGTCCGAGGCATTGCCCCGTGTCAAATTCGAACGCAAACACCTTATGTCCCAACTCGATACCATCAAACAACCCATCGCCGCCGAACTGGAGGTGTTTGAAAAGCGGTTCCGCGACGCCATGCGCAGCCACGTGCCCTTGCTCGACAAGATCACCTGGTACATCGTACAGCGCAAGGGCAAACAGGTCAGGCCCATGCTGGTGTTGTTGAGCGCGCGATTGTTTGCCCCGATCAACGAACCCTCCTATGTCGCTGCCTCGCTGGTCGAGTTGTTGCACACCGCCACCCTCGTACACGACGACGTGGTGGACGACTCCTACGAGCGGCGCGGTTTTTTTTCGATCAATGCCCTTTGGAAAAATAAAATTGCGGTGCTGGTCGGCGACTTTCTGTTGTCGCAGGGCTTGTTGCTGAGCGTCAAAAGCCAGCAGTTTCAATTGCTCGAAATCGTCAGTCGCGCCGTGCGTGAAATGGCAGAAGGCGAATTGTTGCAAATGGAAAAAGCGCGCCGGCTCGACATCAAGGAGGAAATCTACCACGACATCATTCGCCAAAAAACCGCCTCGCTCATCGCCGCGGCCTGTTCGGCGGGCGCCGCCAGCACCTCCGACGACCCGGAAGTGGTGAAACGTATGCACCTGTTCGGCGAAAAAACCGGCATGGCCTTCCAGATTCGCGACGATCTCTTCGACTTCGGTACCGACGACGTGGGCAAACCCCTGGGCATCGACATCAAGGAGAAAAAAATGACCCTGCCGCTCATTTACTGCCTGGCCAATGCCGACCGCGCTACCCGGCGGCATATTCTCAACATCGTCAAAAACGAAAGCCACAAAACCGATAAGGTCGCCGAAGTGATTCAGCTGGTGCGGCAAAGCGGCGGCATCGAATACGCCACGGAAGCCATGTACCGCTACCGCCAGGAGGCTTTCGACCTGCTCGATCAGGCGCCGCCCAGCGAAGCCCGCGAGGCCCTGCGACAATTGCTGGTGTATGTGACGGAGCGGAAGAAATAAAGCGCCCCTACCTCATTAAAATCACTTTCTTCACCCACTCTGTCCCTCCCGGCTCAAGAAACCGGCAGAAATACAGTCCGGCGGGCAACTCAGAAACGTCCATTCCGTCGGCAGGATTCGCAGTATGGCGCAGGACTCTTCCGTCGGGAGCCAGCAACTGGACCCGGGCGCCTTGCCAATCGTCAGGCAATTTGAATCCCAGATAGTACGTTGCAGGGTTGGGGAATACCGCCGGCAAGGCTGACTCACTGACCCATACTTCCGGAGCGGCTACCGCCTGACACCAGAGTGTGTCCAGGCACCCGTCGGCACTTACTTTGACAAGCCAGCAATACTTCTTCGTACCCTCGTTGACCGCCCCGCCTGCCACGATGCTGCCGCTCGACAACACACCAACACCGCCAAACACACC
The DNA here is from genome assembly GCA_020849825.1 of Saprospiraceae bacterium. Taxonomy (GTDB): domain Bacteria; phylum Bacteroidota; class Bacteroidia; order Chitinophagales; family Saprospiraceae; genus M3007. The sequence goes on along the minus strand of JADZFP010000206.1, from coordinate 11,182 downwards.
ACTATTAATGTATTCAAGTGGCAATGGCGCATCTACCTCGCGAGACCAGATGCTATCTCCCTCGGGACTGAATTTATAGAGCCAGCCTACCCGACGGCTGGGCTCGTCGCCGACTTTCACCGAGGTTTCGCCCGCACCCACGTAGTTGCCATCGGGCGTGGATACAAACTCTCGCAAAATGATATTGCTGTTCAGGCTCTTGATCGGCCCGAAATGCCGCACCCATTGAATCTGAAAAGCGGTATCGAATTTGGTTAGCGTAGATTGTACCATTTTAGTGCCAGGGAGGCCTGGCGAGTTGGGAACAATGTACGCCACGTACAGCCCGTAAGTAATCAGCCCGCCATCGGATGCAGGAATGATCTCGCGCAAATAACCCATCTCTGGCTCCGAGTCTGATTGCCAGAAATCCAGCAGAGTGCCGTCGATGTGATAACGCCAAAGAGAGGATGCTGCTCCGCTGGCTGACGTTCCATTGACCATGCCCGCTACAAAAGTGGTGTCGGATGTCATTTCGAGATCCAGAACGCCGTTGTCAAAATTACTTGTCGTCAGGTATTTGAACCAAATGGTTTCACCGGTTTTGTCTACATAACGGATGAAGCCGTCGTGAAAATAGTCAGGGCGTTGAATAAGCCCGTACAAAAGATAACCATTGGGCGCCTCGGTCAACATCCAGAAATAATTGGTAAGATTGATACTATCTGGGAATTCTTTTATAAATTCTATGTTTAAGATTTCGTCAACTTTTATTAATAATACACTATTTCTATAAAAGGTAGAAGTGGTCATCGCATACCCACCATCAGTGGTTGCAATAATATCTCCGTAATAAGATGTGAGAGTCAAGTGATCTCCAAAAGAATCAAGAACCAGTGTTGTATCAATTATCTGTCCTGAAGAATCCAATTTGACCAATAATACCCCTTGCTGCCATTGTGTAGTATCTTTGTAAGCTACGCCATATCCAATAATAGTGTCTCCCCTCATACACATATGAAGGAAATGATTGGTCGGGTATCCCAAGTCAATGAGTGAATTGTAGCCTGTCTGCCCTGTTAGACAGGCTGCTTGACACATGATGAAAAATACGATAATTTCTTTCATAACAATAAAATAAACATAGGCGCTTTGACAGACAAAGCGCCTATGAGTGCAGGAGACTAGATCAATACGAAATTCATACTTTGGCTGTTTGTATTACTCCCCCAACATTATGTTGAACCAAATAAATGCCAGATGGTAATCCTTGGACCGGGAGTGCAACTTCTTTTGAAAAAGCCGGTATGAGCGTTTGATGGATGCACTGGCCGTGAGTATTGAAGAGGCTCAGGTTGGTCTCAAACGGCGAGGCCGGAAAGTTTGCATTAAGCCATTGGCGAGTCGGGTTGGGAAACATGAACGCAGAATTTCGTTAAAAGTTCAGCGCCTCGGGCCTTCTTCGCCCGCGAGGCCCTGCGACAATTGCTGGTGTATGTGACGGAGCGGAAGAAATAACCCGCTCAGCCCACCAGTTTCTCCTTCAAATACGCGCCTGTGTAACTCTCTTTCACCTTTACCAGCTCTTCCGGACGCCCTTCGAAGACCAGCCGTCCGCCGCCGACCCCGCCTTCGGGGCCCAGATCGATCACCCAGTCGGCCGATTTGATCACTTCCATGTTGTGCTCCACCACGAGCACCGAGTGGCCTTTTTCCACCAGGGCGTTAATGGCTGTCAGCAGTTTGAGAATGTCGTGAAAATGCAGGCCGGTGGTGGGTTCGTCGAAGATAAAGAAGATATGGCCGTTTGAGTTTTCGCGAATAAGAAAGGACGCCAGTTTGACGCGCTGGGCCTCGCCGCCGGAGAGCGTGCTGCTCGATTGCCCGAGCCGCACGTAGCCCAGGCCCACGTCGTTGAGGGGGCGGATGCGATCGATGATGTCTTTGTTGCCGGCAAAAAATTCGAGAGCCTCCTCGATGCTCAGTTCGAGCACTTCGAAGATGTTTTTGCCTTTGTATTGCACGTCGAGCACTTCCGGTTTGAAGCGCCGGCCTTTGCATTCCTCGCATTCGAGGTGTACGTCGGCCAGGAATTGCATTTCGATCACCTGTTCGCCTTCGCCTTTGCAGGCTTCGCAGCGCCCGCCTTCCACGTTGAAACTGAAATGTTTGGGCTGGAAACCGCGGATTCGGCTCAGTTGCTGTCCGGCAAACAGGTCGCGGATGTAATCGTACGCTTTTACGTAAGTCACCGGATTGGAGCGGCTGCTCTTGCCGATGGGGCTTTGGTTGACGAATTCCACCCGCGAAACCTTCTTCACGGGGCCTTCCAGACCGTCGAAAATGCCCGGCTGTTTGCCCGGGTTGTCGGGCAGGTGTTGCATCAGGGCGGGGCTGAGAATATCGCGCACGAGCGTGGTTTTGCCCGAGCCCGATACGCCGCTCACCACGGTCAGGCAATGCAGCGGCACCCGGATCGTGACGTTTTTCAGGTTGTGCTGGCGAGCGCCTTTGAGGGTCAGAAAATCCGTGGTTTTGCGCCGGACGGGCGGCGTTGGAATAGCCCTGATACCGCCGAGGTATTGGGCGGTGAGGCTTTCCGGGGCGGCTTTCCCGATGTCGGCAATCGGGCCGGCAAACACGACGTTGCCGCCATGCACGCCCGCTTCGGGGCCCATATCGACCAGAAAGTCGGCGTTTTTGATCACTTCTTCCTCGTGCTCCACTACCACGACGGTATTGCCCAGGTCGCGCAGGTTTTTGAGCACGCGTACCAGCCGGCCCGTGTCGCGCGGGTGCAGCCCCACGGAGGGTTCGTCGAGCAGGTACATGGAAGCGGTCAGGTTGGAGCCCAGGGTTCGGGTGAGGTGGATGCGCTGGGTTTCGCCGCCGGATAGCGTGTTCGACACGCGATCGAGGGTGAGGTAGCCCAGGCCGAGTTCGACCATAAAGTCGAGGCGGCCGTTGATTTCGAGCAGCAGGCGTTTGGCCACGGCGCGGTCGTGCTCGCTGATGTTGAGTTGTTTGAAAAACTGCTGCACCTCGTCGAGCGGCAGGGTGGTCAGGTCGGCGATGTTGCGACCGTCGATTTTTACGCAGAGGGCTTCGCTGCGCAGCCGGCCGCCTTCGCAGCTGGGGCATACGGTGCGGCCCCGGTAGCGGGCAAGGGCCACGCGGTTCTGGATTTTATAGGTTTTGCTCTCCAGTTCTTTAAAAAAGGCATTCACACCCTCGAAGTACTGATTGCCGGTCCAGAGCAGTTTTTGTTCGGCTTTGCTCAGGTCTTCGTAGGGTTTGTGTACCGGGAAATCGAAGTGGTGGGCCTGCTGGAGGAAATGCGACAACCATTCGCCGTATTTCTCGCCTTTCCAGGGCGCGATGGCGCCTTCGTACACCGATTTGGTTCTGTCGGGCACTACTTTATCAGGGTCGATGCCGAGCACCCGGCCGTAGCCTTCGCAGGTAGGGCAGGCGCCGTAGGGGTTGTTGTAGTTGAACAGCTGCGGCGAGGGTTCGGGGAATTCGATCCCGTCGAGTTCGAAGCGGTTGTTGAACGTCAGGGTATCGCCGCCGACCAGCGCGACAAGGCATTCGCCTTCGCTTTCGAGAAAAGCGGTATTGACCGAATCGGCGAGCCGCATCCAGGCGCTTTCCTCTTCGTCTTTTTTCACCACGAAACGGTCGATGAGCAGTGTGAGGCCTTTTTCGCGGAAGGTGTAGGCGGGTTGGGTGATGTCGACCCCGTCGCCCTCCAGCACCTCTTCGATGCGCAAGGTTTCTTCTTTCCATTGCACCCGGGTGTAGCCTTTTTGCAACAAAAGGTTTAATTCCTGTTCGAGGCTGCGTTCGCGGTATTTTTTGGGAAAGGGCATGAGGATCATGCCGCGGGCGCCCTCGGGTTGGCTTTTGATAAAGTCGATCACATCGGCGACTTCGTGTTTTTTGACCAGGCCGCCGCTGACGGGCGAGTAGAACTTGCCGATACGGGCGAACAGCAGCCGGAGAAAATCGTAGATCTCTGTCATGCTGCCCACGGTGGAGCGGGCGTTGCCGGTAGTGACGCGCTGTTCGATGGCGATGGCCGGGCAAATGCCGCGTATATAGTCGACATCCGGCTTTTTCATACGCCCCAGGAACTGCCGGGCGTAGCTCGACAAGCTTTCCACATAGCGCCGCTGGCCCTCGGCATACAGTGTGTCCATGGTGATCGACGACTTGCCGGAACCCGACACGCCGGTGACGACGATGAGTTCGTTTTTGGGCAGGCGAAGGTCAACGTTGCGCAGGTTGTTGGTGCGCGCGCCTTTGATGGAAATAAAGCGGGGGTCCACCAAATCGGTGTCGAGATCAGGGGCCGGAGAAACAGCCTTTTTGTGTTTGGTCATAGCGAAAACGGCAAGCGTGCAAAGGTCCGGAAAAACGCCGTTTTAAAAAAATTGTTTTAAAAAAACATGCGCTATGAACAACCGACTTTGAACAGACCGAAAAACACGGCCAGCCACAACAGGCCTTTGATCAGAAAAAACATAAAGCCGGCCACTCCCAGGCGGCGAAACCACATTTTCCAGTTCTTTTTGTCCATGTTCAGAGCGTCTTTTTCCCGGTTGAGCGGCTCGGATGCAGTAGAATTCATGTTAGTAGCAGACATTTATATGACAATTGACCCCTTCTCCGCTGAAAACACAGCTAAGGTTTGTTTTATTTATAAAAAGTAGTTTTTCCTTCGATGCGAATTTTTTCAGGACTGTGCTGCCTGCTATTCTTGATGGTGTTTTTAGCCTGCAAACACGACTCGTTTGTCGACACCACACCCGATCCGCCGGTAGTGATCGACCCCAACGATACGATCCCTTCCAACCCCGGGCAGGGTGTGCCATGCGACCCCGATTCGGTTTATTTCCGCAACACAGTTTTGCCGCTTTTGGTTGCCAACTGTTCGCAATCCGGGTGTCATAATTCTGTCGACCGGCCCGACGGTGTAGTACTGACTTCGTACCCCGACATTATGAACACAGTGGAACACATCACCGATACCGACTGGAGTGAAAACAAACTTATCAGGGCCATCACCGAAACCGATCCGGAAGAAATTATGCCCCAGCCGCCTAATCCGCCGCTTTCAGTGGAACAAATCAACCTGCTCAAAACCTGGATCAGCCAGGGCGCCCGCGACAATGGCTGCAACGAAAGCTATGCGGGTTGTGAAACCGCCGGCATTTCGTACGTCGGCTTTATCCAGCCGCTCGTTCAGGCCAAATGCCAGGGCTGCCACAGTGCGGCATCGGCGCAGGGCGGCATCGTTCTGGCCAACTATGATCAGGTAAAAACCCTGGGACTGAACGGAAAACTCTATGCCGCCGTCACCCGAACTACCAACTGGATGCCCAACGGCGGCCCCAAACTCGACCCCTGCAGCCTCGACAAGATCAAGGCCTGGGTGGATGCCGGTGCACCGCAGAATTGAGCATCTTTGCGCAAAAAACAGGCGATGACAAAGACTTTGTTCTTGCGGACGATCGTCCTGTCCGCCGTACTGGGAATGCTGGGACTGCCTTCGTCGTGTTATTACGACAATGAGGAGGATTTGTACGGAGACTGCGATACCAGCAGCGTGCGATATGGCAATTTTATCCAGCCTTTATTACAAAATCAGTGCACCCCCGGCTGCCACAGCGGCGCACAACCAACCGGTAATCTTGATTTTAACCAGTACATCAACGTCAAAACCGCGGCACTCGACGGACGCCTCTGGGCAGCCCTCAACCGAAGCGCCGGCTGGATGCCGCAAAACGGCCCGAAACTGGACGATTGCACCTTGCAGCGAATCGACGCCTGGATCAAGGCCGGCGCTCCGGAGAACTGACCAAAAACATTCATTATCAACTTTATAACCAAAATCTGTCATGTTGAAAAAAGTCATTCTGGGCCTCCTGGCACTCGCACTCATCGGCGGCGGAATCGGGTACTATCTGTGGAACAAACCCCACCAGGATATTGCTGCTTCGAAAACCGATGTGGCGCTCGACGCCACGCAATTGTTCAATGAATTCAATACCGACGAAACGGCCGCCACGGCCAAATATCTCGACAAAATGATCGCCGTAAGCGGTACGGTCAAATCGGCGGAAACCGATGCCGAGGGCACCACGAAAGTGCAGTTCGATACGGGCAGCGACTTCGGAGTGTCGTGCGAGCTCGACAAATTTGCCCAACATCCGCGCACGACGTTTGAAGCAGGAGAAAAAATCACGCTCAAAGGACTTTGTTCCGGATTCAGCTTCGATGTGCAACTTTCCCGCTGCGTTGAAATCAAATAACGACTGACGTCTGGCCTCATGAAATCCTTAGCAGCGTTTTTGTTGTGCTGCCTCCCGTTCTGCCTCAGCGCTCAGGACGACGGGGCCGATTTACTGGCGCAACTGGGTGGCGAACCGACGACCGATCTGGTGCAGGCCAGTTTCAAAACCTCGCGTATCGTCAACGGACATTCGATCGAGAATACGCCCAAAGGTGTGCTCGATTTCAGGATCGCACACCGTTTTTCACCGGCCAGGCGCGGCTTGTACGACCTGTTCGGCCTCGACGGCGCCTCGGTACGCATAGGATTGGACTATGGCATTACCAACCGCCTGGCCGTCGGCATTGGGCGCAACAGCCGGGAAAAACTCTTCGACGGGTACCTGAAATACCGCCTGCTCCGGCAATCGACCGGGAAAAAACGGATGCCCGTTTCGGTTTCCTATTATACTGATATTCAGGTCAAAACCATCGAATTCACCGACCCCAACCGGACCAATCTGTTTACCTCCCGCCTGTTCTTTACCCATCAGTTGCTCATTGCCCGAAAATTCAACGATCGACTGACGCTGCAACTGTCGCCCACGCTGGTGCACCTCAATCTGGTGCCCTCCCGCGCCGACCGCAACGACGTGTATGCACTCGGTATCGGCGGGCGGATCAAACTCACCCGGCGGGTCACCCTGAATGCCGAATACTACTACGTTCCGGAGGGTCAGTTGAGCCAGTCATACACCCACCCGCTGGCCATCGGTTTTGACATTGAAACCGGTGGCCACGTCTTCCAGCTTCACTTTACCAATGCGGCCGACATGGCATATAAAGGCCTGATTACCCAGACCGACGAAAAGTGGTTCTCCAAAGACGGCAGCGGCAAAATGCAGTCGGGCGTACGCTTCGGGTTCAATTTGTCGAGGGTGTTTACCGTCCGAAAATAGCCTTGCGGGCCGTTATGGCCACTGTTCCACTTCACAGATATTCAATTGGAATGGCTGACCAGGTACAGGAAGCGCCATCCGGACAACCCCGGCCGCATTTTTCTTGTCCTGCTGCATCAGTTTCCACAAACCCGGCAATGCCTCATCGGGAACTGAACGAACAGGGAAAAACCGGTGGATTATCGTTTCAATTTCGCGGGTAACAGGCTGATCGCCCCAGGCGTGTCGGGTTTCGAGGATCATCCCCATTGCCACAGCTTCGCCATGCGTAAGCGGGTCGGGGCTGTCGAGCCAGTAGCTTTCCAGGGCATGGCCGATGGTGTGGCCGAAATTGAGCAGGGCGCGCAGGCCTTTTTCGAGCGGGTCTTCGGTTACGATGCGCACTTTGACGGCGATGGAGGCGGGCAGCAGTTCGGCGCAGGCGGCGGGTGAAAGCGCGTTCAGGCGGCCGATTTTTTGCCAAAGTTCCGGGTCGCCGATCAGGGCGTGTTTGATGACTTCGGCAAAGCCGCTGCGCAGTTCGCGCTCGGGCAGCGTGCTCAGGAAAGCCGGGTCGACGAATACGGCAGCTGGATAGTGAAACACCCCGACGGCATTTTTAATGCCCTGAAAATCAATACCCAGTTTGCCGCCGATCGCCGCATCGGTCATGGAAAGCAGGGTGGTCGGAACCTGAATAAAATCCACGCCACGTTTGAACGTAGCGGCGCAAAATCCGCCCAGATCGCCCACAACCCCGCCGCCCAGGTTGATGATAAGGGCCTGGCGGTCGAGCCGGTGTTCGAGCAGTTGTTGCCAGACCCCTTCGCAGGTCGCCAGTGTTTTAAAATCTTCGCCCGCGGGGATTTCGACGACCGGCGTATCGGCCGGCAGACCGGTTTGCGACAGCAAAGCCGGAAGGCAGAGGCGGCGGGTATTCGAATCGGCAAGGATCAGGATCTTGGAATAACGGCGTTCGCGGAGCCAGCCGGGGAAGTATTCGCGCAGGCTTCCGCAGAAAACGGAGTAATCGGGGAGCGAAAAAACGGTTTGCATGGCGGGTTCAGACGGCGGGCATTTGTATTTCGATGCGGGTGCCTTTCCCCGGTTCGCTGTCGAGCTGAACTTTCCAGCCGTGCTCCTTGCTCATTTTTTTGACGTAAAAAAGGCCCAGTCCGAAACCTTTGACGTTGTGCACATTGCCCGTGGGTACGCGGTGAAACTTGTCGAACACCCGGCGCTGGTGTTCTTTGGGAATGCCGATGCCGCTGTCCTGCACGCTGAGGACGGCTTCATTGCCCGTTTTCCGGATGCCAATGCGGATATCGGGTGTGCCGCGGGTGTATTTCACGGCGTTGTCGACCAGGTTGTGGAGAATGTTGGTCAGGTGCAGTTTGTCGGCGCTGATGCGCACGGGCGTTTCGGGCAAATCAAGTTGCAATTGGCCCCCTTCGCGTTCGTGAACTTTCAGTTCGAGAGAGGGCAACATATCGCGTACGAATTCGGTCAGTTCGAGTTCTTCGTAGTGCAGTTCGATGTTGTCGCGCTCGACTTTGGCCAGTTGCAGCACTTTTTCTACCTGGTTGTTGAGGCGCATGACCTGTTCTTTGAGGATGCCGGCGTAGCGGCTGAGGCGCGCGTCGTCCCGAATTTTTTCATTTTTCAGGAATACGTCGGTAGAGATATTGATAGTCGAGATTGGGGTTTTGAACTCGTGGGTCATATTGTTGATAAAATCCCGCTGGAGTTCGGAGAGTTGTTTTTGCCGCAGGATGACGAACATGGCGTAGATAAAGAACGCGATGGTAATCAGCATCAGGGCGGTGAAGACCACCACGATCCACATATTGCTGAGCAGGTGGGCGTTTTTGCCGGGGAAACGCACGCCGAAGTAATAGATAAATTCTTCGCTGTTGTGGTGTGCTGAAAGGGGCTCGGCGGCGGGTTCAATACGGCCTACGGCCGAAGGGGTGCTGTATTTGACCACTTGTCCGCTTACCATCTGGTTGCTGGAGCAGTCGAAAATCCCGTATTGAAAATCTTCGCGCATGCCTTGTTTTTCAAAAGCCTGCTGGAGGTAGAACTGCAGGTCGTCGTCGCGGAAAGGGTTTTCGATATTGACGACGTAGTAGTTGGAATTGACCTGATCGATCAGGTTGGTGGATTTGAGTTCGAACTGACCTTTGACGGCCAGGTCGTTGGCGGCATCCAGCAGCGCCTGGTTGACCTTGCGGTGAAACTCCCGGTCCTGCAAGTCCCAGGTGCGCATTACCCAATAGGTCTGCACGGTGATCAGGCTGAGGATAGAAAACGCTCCCAGCAGGATTACCCGGCGAATGATGGTATTTGTCATGCCACAAAAATAAAAAAGCAAAACCTGCCGGTGGGCGGGTTTTGCTTTTCGTTTGCGTTTATTTGCCGGCCTGGTATCAGGCTTCTTCGGCGACTACTTCGAAGTTGACCGGGGCGATTACCTCGGAATGGAACTTGATGTGGGCGGTGTAGGAGCCCAGTTCCTTCACTTCTTCGGGCATTTCGACGATGCGTTTTTCCACATCGATATCGAGTTGTTCTTTGATTGCAGCGATCAGGTTTTGGGCGCTGACCGAGCCGAACAGACGGCCACTTTCGCCGGCTTTGGCGGCGATTTTGAGCGAAGCACCGGCCAGTTTGGCGGCGTAAGCCTGGTAAGTGCTGAGCATGGCAGCCTCTTTTTTGGCGGCCTGTTTTTTCATACCTTCCAGTTTGGCCATGTTGGCTTTGTTGGCAACGAGCGCCAGCCCCTGCGGGATGAGGTAGTTGCGGCCGTATCCGTCTTTAACTTTGACGACGTCGTGTTTGGCGCCTACCTTTTCAATATGATCGAGGAGAATGATTTCCATCTCGGTAAAAGTTGAAAGTGGTGAAAGAATTATTTCATCAAGTCGGCCACGAAGGGCAGGATAGCCAGGTGACGGGCGCGCTTAACGGCTGTCGACACGCGGCGCTGGTATTTCAGGCTGTTGCCGGTGATACGGCGGGGCAGCAGTTTACCTTGCTCGTTGATGAACTGGAGGAGGAAATCAGCGTCTTTATAGTCGATGTATTTGATGCCGAATTTGCGGAAACGGCAGTATTTTTTGCGACGCAGGCCGATCTTCGGATTGCTGAGAAATTTGACGTCTTCTCTTGAAGCTGCCATGATATGTTGAAGAATTGAATGTTAAAGAATGAGGGTGCGGGTCTGCGGCAAAGCCAGGGCTGTGCCGGCGGCCTTAGTTTGCGTCGAGGTCGATGACTTCGGGAGCGGGTACAACCGTTTCTTCGGCGGTGGGCGCTGCGGCAGGCGCTTCGGTAACCTTCTTTTTGGAACCGATGCGGCCGTTGCGCTTGTCGTCGTTGTACTTGACGCCGTACTTGTCGAGTTTGACGGTGAGGAAGCGGAGAATACGTTCGTCGCGCTTCATATTGAGTTCGAATTTGGCCAGCCAGTTGGCGCCGTCGCAACCGAACTCGATGTTGTAATAAACGCCGGAAGAGCGTTTGTTGATGGAGTAGGCCAATTGACGGAGGCCCATCTCGTCCACAGCCACGATGGTGGCGCCGAAGTTTTTCAACTCTTTCTGGACGTGATCCGCTGTCGATTTTACTTCATCGCCCGACAGCACTGGATCTACGATGAAGGTGACTTCATAATGTCTCATTTACAATACTTTGTAAAATTTTAAAGAACTTTTTAAAAAAAGAGGCCGCAAAGGTAGGGATTTTCTGCCTGCAAACAATAGCTGCGTTTATTTTTTGCCGCAGCCCTGTAGCGCCGCCTGTAGCGCCGACCTCAAGGTCGGCGCTGTTGAGAGCAGAAAAATCCCGCGATTAGGCTATACTGCTACGTGCAATATCTCTTCGGATATGCCTGCTAACATCCCACGATCGGAGCATTGGCTGGTAATCGCGGGGCATTGCCGCTCTCAGACTCGCCGACCTGGAGGTCGGCGCTACAGGTCGGCGCT
>JADZFP010000205.1 GCA_020849825.1 Saprospiraceae bacterium | reverse complement strand
CTGTCGAACATACCTTCGAGGTCGATGCGGGTGGCGTTGTAAATATCGTTGCCATAGCTTCCCTGGAAGAAGATGTTGAGGTCGAAGCGCTTCCAGGAGAAGGTATTGGTGAGGCCGAAGATGAAGTCGGGCTGGGCATTGCCGATGACGGTGCGGTCGCCCGGATCGAAGATGCCGTTGCCGTTCACGTCTTTGTATTTGATATCGCCCGTTTCGGGGTCGACGCCTTCGGAGACGTAGCCGAAGAAAGTGCCCAGCGGCAGACCTTCGCGCACGATGGCGACGTCCTGGTTGTTGCTGTAGATGCGGCCGAAGTAATACACGTCGGTGTATTGCAGGTCGGTCACTTCGTTGCGGTTGAAGGAGATATTAAAATCCGTGCTCCATTTCAGCTTTTTCACCAGGTTGACGGTTGAAAGGCTGATATCGACCCCTTTGTTCTCGATTTTCCCCGCATTGGTTTGAATGGTCGTGATGGGCAGGGAATTGGAGAGCTGGACGTTGAGAATAACGTCGTCGGTTTTTTTCGAATAAGCATCTACGACGAGCGTTGCGCGGCCGTCCCAGAGCGTCAGGTCGAAGCCGAGGGTGGTTTGGGCGGTTGTTTCCCAGCGCAGGTCGGGGTTGCCATAGGTGACCTGTACGGAGGCAGGGCCGGAGAGCGGGTTGGTTTGAGCGCGGCGGTAGTACGATACCAGGCCATAGCGGGCGTAATTGGGAATACCTTCCTGGTTGCCGTTTTTACCCCAGCCGGCGCGCAGTTTGAGGTCGTAGATAAAGTCGATGCCCTGCATGAACGGCTCGGCGGAGATGCGCCAGCCCACGGAGAACGAGGGCATGGTGCCCCAGTGATGGGCCAGTTTGGAGGAGCCGTCGCGGCGCACCGAGGCGGTGAACAGGTAGCGGCTTTCCCAGTCGTAGGTGACGCGGCCGAAGAAGGAGGCCAGGGCCCATTCTTCTTCCCGCGTGTCGCCGACCACGTTGTTGGCGGCGTTGAGGGTTTTGACCGACACGTCGGCGGGGAAGTCGTTGCCCTGGATGTAGGAATCGCTCCAGCGCAGTTTTTGAACGCTGCTGCCGGCCAGGAAGGACACGTTGTTTTTGCCGAATGTGGTGGTGTAGGCGGCGGTGTTTTCCCAGAGCCAGGTGCTGGTATTCGATTTGTCGGCGCGGCCGATGCCGTTTTGGTCACGGCCGTAATTGGTGCGGAAAGGGTCGAGGTAGTAATCCCATTGATGGCTGCTGAGGTCAGCGCCGAAATTGGTTTTCAGCGACAATCCTTTCAAAAGGGCCACTTCTGCATAAATATTGCCGAACAGGCGGCTGTCGGTCGATTCCTGATCGGGGCCTTCCATGTAGGCCACCGGGTTTTCCCAGGAGGGCTGGAAGGGGTTGGGATCAAACTGACCGCTGCCGTCCTTTTTGTAAATGCGGAGGAAAGGCGGCGTATTGAGCGCGCTCATGATGACGCCCCCCCGGCCCGAACTGGCGTTGTCGGGCGTGTCTTTGGTGCGGGAGCGAAGAATATTGATACTGGTTCCGACTTTGAGCCAGTCTTTGGCCTGGTTGTCGAGGTTGAAGCGGACGGAATAGCGGTCGAAACGAGCCGGGCGCACGATGCCCTCGTTGTTGAGGTAGTTGGTCGAGATCATGTACCGCGACTTGTCGTTGCCCCCCAGGAAAGCGAGCTGGTAGCTTTGGTTTTTACCAATGCCGAATACTTCGTCGCTCCAGTTGGTATAGCTGGTGGCGGCGGGGTCGAGGCTGCCGGGAATAATTTCATCGATCAGTTCGCGGTAGCTTCTGGTACTGAGCACTTCTACGGTTTTGCGCAGGTCGGAAAAGCCTGTATAGGCGGAAAAACGGACCGTGGAAGTATTTTCCTGGCCCCGGTTGGTGGTAATCAGCACGACCCCGTTGGCGGCGCGGGCGCCGTAAATGGCGGCCGATGCAGCGTCTTTCAGAACGGTCATCGAGGCGATGTCGGCGGGGTTGAGGCCGCGAATATCGGTGGTTGGTACGCCGTCGACGACGTACAGCGGTTCGTTGCCGGCCAAAACGGAGGTAGAGCCACGCACCCGTACGGAAATATCGCCGCCGGGTTTGCCGGATGGTTGCACGACCTGAACGCCTGCCGCTTTGCCTTGCAGGGCCTCGGCAGCCGATACCATGGGGCGGTTGCGTATATCTTCTTCATCCACCAGCACGACGGCGGTGGTCAGTTCTTTCTTCTTTTGAGTGCCGTAGCCCACTACGACAACGGATTCGAGCGACTGGGCGTCTTCGACCAGTACGACATCGAGCGACGTGCGGTTTTGCAGGTCAATTTCCTGTGTGGCATAACCGACGTAGCGGAAAACCAGGGTGCCGTTGCCGGCGTCGAGGCGGTATTCGCCCTCGATACCGGTGGTTGTACCATTGTTGGTACCTTTTACAAAAACAGTAACGCCGACCAGCGCATTGCCGGAGGCGTCGGTTACAGTGCCGGTCACGATCTGGGCGCGGAGGGCGCCGGCAGAAAGAAAAAACACGGCAAACAGAGAGAATAATATTCGGTTCATACGATCTGGCAATAGGATATGAAGGAAGGAGTACGAACAGCAGGGCTGTCGGAAAAAAAGAGGCTGTCTCACAAGTCAGGCTACCCGGAAACCCAACCTTCTCGCCAAGGCTCAATGGAAGTGTTGCCGCTTCGCGGCTTTTTTGGGTTTCACGCAGAGGCACAGAGGGGATTCTGCAAGCCTTGCGCACTTTGCGACTTGGCGTGACACTAAAATTTTTCTCACGCAAAGCCGCAAAGAACGCAGAGGGGATTCTGCAAGCCTTGCGCACTTTGCGACTTGGCGTGACACTTAATTTTTCTCACGCAAAGCCGCAAAGAACGCAGAGGGGATTCTGCAAGCCTTGCGCACTTTGCGACTTGGCGTGACACTTAATTTTTTCTCACGCAAAGCCGCAAAGAACGCAAAGAAGAGATCCGGATAAACGCTTTGCCTCAACGGCTCAGCGGGCAATTACGTCCCCGCTTTTGGGTCGGCCGGACTTGTGAAACAGCCTCAAGGTCATTATCACTAAACTCATTTTCGTTTAACGCACCAGCACCATGGTCCAGGCGGAGGAGCCGTCGTGGTTGGCGGAGATGTCGACCGAGATGGTCAGCGTTTCACCGCTGGCGTCTTTCAGGTAGCTCATTACTTCGTAGCGGTTGGTGCTGAGGCCGCCGTTGGGCGGATTCACACCTTCTTTGTTTTCGCCGCCATAGTAGCCTTTGTAGAAGCCGATGAAGGCCGCGCCGGTAGCGCCGTTGGTCACAGTGATGATCGGACGGTTGCCACCCGAAGCGGGGGTAAAGGTGAAGCTGTGCACGGCCGAGCCGAAGGCTGCGCCGTTGCCGCTGGCTGCCACCTGGGCATCCGACCAGCATCCGTTGGGGGCGCCCATGTAACCGTCGTTGCGGGCATCGCCGTTGGTTTTGTATTCGTACACGCCGCCGGCGCTGAAGATAAACTCATCGTTGGTGATGCACGACCAGTCGTCGGTACCCGTGGAGGAGCCGTCGAGGTAGTTGAGCGGAACGCCCCACCAGGCATTGCTGCCGAGTGCCGGGCCAACGAAGATCGAGTTGGCATCCGGGCGAACTTTCCAGGGAGCGCCGATCAGATCGGATTCTACCATGCTACCCGAGGTTACGGTAAACGTTTGCGAAGCCGTGGCCGAACCCACCGAGTTGGAAGCGGTCAGTACGACGGTGTATTCGCCGGCAGCTGCATAGGTATGTACCGGGTTTTCTTCGGAGGAAGAGGAGCCGTCGCCAAAATCCCAGTTGTACGAAGTGGCGTACTTGGTGGTGTTGGTAAAGGTCACTTTCAGGCCCTCGGCATCACCCGTGAAGGCTGCCACGGGTTTCGGGTCCGGGATGGCCGGTTCGGCATTGGGGTCATCGTAGTGTACCAGCACCATCTTCCAGTAGGCATCGTCGAGGCCGCTGGTGTTGTTCTGGAATTTCCAGGACACTTCCAGCACCAGGGTATCCACGGCGCCGTCGGTGAGTTTGATGATGTCGTAGGTAACCGATTGTTGCGGCACGCTTACTTCCACGTCGGTACCGATCTTGGGCAGGCCGATGAAGGCGCCGAGGCCCGTCACGGTAAGGGTAGGTTTGACGCCGGTGGCCAGGGTAAACTGGTGGTTGCCGTCGCCAAAGGCAGAAAGGTCGGCGCCGCCGGGGCCGGTGAGGTTGGCCGGCGAAGTCGTCTGGCAAAGGTTGGCGGGTTCAAACACGCCGCCTTCGGCCCAGAAGTCGCCGTTGGAATTGTACTTGTACGAGCCGTCGCGGCCGAAGGTATATTCATCGTTCATGATGCAGGGACGGAGCGCGATCTCGTCGTTGTCGCGGCCCATAGCCCACCAGACCTGGTCCTTGGCGATCGGGCCGACTTCGAGCGGCCATGCGCCCTGTGCCGGTACGCGGAGCAGTTTCCAGGTTTTGGATACGTTGCCCACGAGTTTGAACAATTCGGCATTCGGGTCGGTGATGGCAATATCCTGTGATTGGGAGTTGGTGGTTTTGCCGTCTTTGCTGGTCGCCGTCAGTTTTACTTTAAAGGTACCCACCGTCGTGTACACGTGTACCGGGTTTTCTTCGGAAGAGACGGCGGTACCGTCGCCGAAGTCCCAGGAAACCGAGGAGTAATTTTCAGAAGCGTTGGTGAAGGTCACCTTGTAAAAATCGTTCGGATCGATGGAATACTCGAACCCGGCAATTACTTCAGGCTCGGGATCTTTTTTACAAGAAACCAACACAGCTGCTACGACAAGCGCCGCGAACAGCCCGAAATAGAGGGAGGTTTTTTTCATAATTTTATTTTGAGTACTAGGTTAGAATTTAAAAAATTAAATGGAAAAATTGGAATTCCGAAAGCAAAAGTCCCATTATACAGCCGCTTTACCATTATTTCGGGATACGACTAAACTACCACAGCAGGCCTTTCGAACTACTACATCATTACTGCACCCCCGGACATTTCGGGCCGCCGGAACAATGAAATTCCCTACTTTTGGTTCCAGTAAGTATGAAGCACTTAAGGATGGGATACTACATGCCGCTCGGGTTGATACTCGTTATCTGGAGCGGTTTGCTGCAGGCGCAGGCGGTTAATCTGGGCAATCCGCCCGTATTGAATTTTAACAAAAACCGCTACAAGGCCGGCACGCAATCGTGGGACATCGCACAGGGCAAAAACGGCGTGTTGTGGTTTGCCAACAATGCCGGACTGCTGGAATTCGACGGCGCGCATTGGCGGCTCTACCCCCTGAGCAACGGTACCATCGTCCGCGCGGTGCAGGTTGGCGAGGGCGACAGGGTGTACGCGGGCGGTCAGGGCGATTTCGGGTATTTCGCTCCCGACGAGCGGGGCGTCATGCAGTATCAGTCGCTCAAACACCTGATCCCGGAAAACGGCCGCCATTTCGGCGACGTATGGGACGTGGAGGTCAGAAAAGAAGGGGTGTTTTTCCGCACCGACCATCAGGTATTCCGCTACCATGCCGAACAGGTCAGCCTGCTCTTTCCGGAAGGTTCTACCCTGTTGTTTATGGGCAACTGGAAAGGAGCCTTGCTGGTGCAGGACGAAGCCAACCGGCTGTACACCTTCGAAAACGATCGCCTGCAGCCCCTCTCCCACCCCGCCCGTTTTGAAAACGGGAAGATTTCGGGCGTGTTTCCGCTGCGGGGCGACACCATCCTGATCACGACCATCAAAGACGGGATTTTTTACTTCGCCGGTCGCGATTTTGCCCCCTGGCCCACCCAAAACGACCGGTTTCTCATCGATAACCGGATCTTTTGCGCAGCGCCGATGCCCAACGGCAACATTGCGCTCGGTACCTCGCTCAACGGACTGGTCACCCTCGATCCGCAACGCAGGATACTCCAGCATTTGAACAAAAAAAGCGGCCTGCAAAACAATACGGTGCTGAGCCTGCTGCCGACAGCCAAAGGCAGCGTATGGCTCGGGCTGGACAACGGGATCGATTTTGTCGACCTGAACTCTCCCATCACCACCTTTTTTCCCGACGGTGAACTGCAGGGCACGGGCTATGCCGCCCAGGTGTTCAGGGGGAAGATTTATTTCGGCACCAATACCGGCCTTTACGCGACCGACTGGAAGCCTTATTACAGCCCCGACGAGCGTCGGAAATTCTCGCAGGTACAACACTCGGAAGGCCAGGTCTGGAGCCTCAACCTGCTCGGCGACCAGTTGCTGATGGGGCATCACGAAGGGGCATTTGCCGTCGAAAACCTCGACGCGCGCGCCCTTACCCGCCTCCAGGGTATCTGGAAATTCGTGCCGCTCAGCGCCGATCTGGCCGTTGCAGGGTACTACAACGGGCTGTCTGTTTTCCGCAAAACACCTTCCGGCTGGGCATTCGACAATACGCTCAAAGGTTTTTCAGAAAGCAGCCGTATTCTGGCAAAAGACCAGCAGGGCGACATCTGGATGGCGCACCCGTACCGCGGCGTTTACCGCCTGCACGTCGTGCCGGAACTGGATAGCGCGACGGCGGAGTTTTTCGGAGCGGCACGCGGCTTACCCTCCGATGTAGGCAATCACCTGTTCCAGATCGGCGAGTCCATCTTTTTTACGGGTGAAAAAGGGGTGTTTTATTACGATCAGGAACTAAACAAACTCGTACCCGAACCTACTTTCAACCGTATTTTTAAAGAAAAAAACAGCGTCAAATACCTGTGCGCCGATGAACGCGGCAATATCTGGTACGCTGCCGACAAAGAAACCGGTCTCTTGCTGATCGAAAATAATGCCCTGACAAAAGCCGTGCGCCGCATACCTATCCCCGAACTGGCGGGCAAACTGACGGGCGGCTTCCCGTTTGTGCTGCCCGTCGATCAGCAAAACGTATTCATTGCCACCGATCAGGGTTTTATCCATTTCAATCCGGCCGTCTACCTCGCCAGCGACAGCCTGATCCGGCTGGTGCTGCAGGAGGTGCGGTTCAAAGGGCCGCTCGACAGCGTGTTGTTCGGGGGGTATGCGGGCGCCTCGAAGCCCTTGAAAGAAATAACGCTTTCGAGCCGCCAGAACACACTGGAATTCACATTTGCCTCGCCCGATTATCCCGGCAGCGATCAGGTGCAGTACGCGCATTTTCTCGAAGGCGCCGAACAGAACTGGTCGGACTGGGACGTTCAGCCCAGTCTGGTATTCACCAATTTGCACCCCGGCGCCTATACTTTTCGCGTAAAAGCCCGCAATCAGCACGGCATCGAAAGCGCCGAACAGGTTTTTCGCTTCACGATCCTGCCGCCCTGGTACGCCAGCCGGCTCGCATATTTTTTCTACACCCTGCTGTTGCTCGGCCTGATCGCGGGCATCATCCACCGGCAACGCAAACGCTTCGAGCGGGAAAAGCAGGATATGCAAACCCGCCACCGCCAGCGTGAAGAAGAACACCAACTACACGCCCTGCGCTCGGAAGAAGTCATCAATCGGCTGAAAAACGAAAAGCTGGAGGCCGAAATACACCATAAAACCCAGGAACTCGCCTCTACCACCATGCACCTCGTGCAAAAAAACGAGTTTCTCAACTCCGTAAAAAGCGCCCTGGAACGACTGGAAAAGAAGATGGGCGCCTCGCCGGAATTTGCCAAAGAGGTTTCCCGAATCATCAAAATGATGGAACAGGACGCCAGCGTCGACGCCGACTGGGAACATTTTTCCTACAATTTCGACCAGGTACACACCGACTTTCTCAAACGCCTGGGCGAACAATATGCGCAGCTCAGCCCCAACGACTACAAACTTTGCGTATACCTGCGCATGAACCTTTCCAGCAAGGAAATTGCCGCGCTGATGAATATTTCCATACGCGGCGTCGAAGCCAGCCGGTACCGTTTGCGCAAGCGGCTCGGACTGGATACCGAGCAAAACCTGACGGAATACCTGATGCGTTTTTGATAAACGTAGCTTTTATCACGGGTTAAAGCGCGTCAATCCGTTACCTTTGCTCCAACAGATCGCTGCTACCCATGTTCATCCGGGCCAAAATCATCCTCCTCATTTACCTGCTCCAGGCCCTGGTGCCGCGCTGGATATGGGAGGAAGCAGGTAAATTCCCCGGACTGGTGCGGCATTATCAGGTCCATCAGGTCCATTCCCCGGACGCTGTTTCCTTTGTTGAATTTCTGTCGCTGCACTACGGGAAAGCCTATCAAAAACACCTCGGCGATCACGATCATTCGGATTTGCCGATGAAGCATCACTCGCACGAACACGATTGCTGCGCCCTGGCCCTTTCACTGGCCGCAATGCCCGAAGAGCTAAGTTTTCAACTTTCCATTTTGCGCGACGAACAACAGAGCAGCCAGTTTCACGAACCGCAGTGCCGGCCGCATCCCTTTGCCGGAAGTATTTTCCAGCCGCCAAGAGCGGGTTGAGGTTTTCTCCCTTTCCATTTTTTGTATGCTCCGACCGAGGCCCCTTGCCTCCGGTCCATCCATCACTCCGGATCGGCGTGACGTGTGCGAATTGCCCCGACACTGATTAGTCCCGGCGCCAACCCTCGTACTCCGGCACACAATCCGGTTATCCTCAACCATTATGCTCGACCGTATTATCCGGTTTTCTCTCGAAAACAAGGTGTTGGTGTGGCTGGGTACCCTGGCGCTCGTCTGCTGGGGCATCTACCAGTTTTCCCGCCTGCCCATCGACGCCATCCCCGATATCACCAACAACCAGTCACAGGTGCTTACCGTGTGCCCCACCCTGGCGACGCAGGAAGTAGAACAATTCGTCACCGCGCCCATCGAACAAAGTGTGCGCAACATCCCCGGCGTCGTCGAACTGCGCTCGATCAGCCGCTTCGGACTGAGCGTGGTCACCGTGGTGTTTCGCGACGATGTGGACCAGTACCTCGCGCGCCAGCTGCTCAACGAACGCCTGAAAGAAGCCGAATCCATCATTCCCGAAGGACTCGGCACACCCGAGCTGGCGCCGATCTCGACCGGCCTGGGCGAAATTCTGCACTATCGCATCGAACCCAAACCCGGGTACGAACAACGATATTCGGCAACCGAACTGCGCACGATTCAGGAGTGGATCGTCAAAAAACAACTGGCCGGTATCCCCGGCGTCGTGGAGATCAACAGTTTCGGCGGTTTTTTGAAACAATACGAAGTGGCTGTCACACCCGAGCGCCTGCAAAGTTTTGGGCTGAGCATCGGCGAAGTGTACGAAGCCCTGCAATCGGCCAATGAAAACACCGGAGGCGCCTACATCGAAAAGTCGGCCAATGCCTACTTCATCCGCTCCGAAGGCCTGGCCCACAGCCTCGACGACCTGCGCCAGATCGTCGTACGCAACAACGCCGGCGCCCCCTTGCGCATCGGCGACGTGGCCGATGTGCGCCTGGGCTCTGCCCTCCGTTACGGCGCCGTGAGCCACAACGGCGAAGGCGAAATCGTGTTGGGTATCGTGATGATGCTCAAAGGCGAAAACGCCGCTCACGTGATCCGAAACGTAAAGGAACGCCTCGCCACGGTGGAAAAATCGCTGCCCGACGGCATCCACATCACCACCTTTCTCGACCGCGAAAAACTGGTCGACCGAACCGTCAGCACCGTGCGCACCAACCTGATCGAAGGCGCTTTGATCGTGGTTTTTATTCTCGTACTGCTGGTAGGCAACTGGCGGGCCGGACTGGTGATCGCCTCCGTGGTGCCGTTGTCCATGCTGTTTGCCATCGGTATGATGCAAACGTTCGGCATCACGGCCAACCTCATGTCGCTGGGCGCCATCGACTTCGGTCTGATCGTCGACGGCGCTGTGATCGTCGTGGAAGCCACCCTGCATTATCTGCACACCCATTACCGAAGGCTCAGCGGCGGCGCCAGCCAGGTCCACCTGATGCAAACGGAGATGGACGAGAGCGTATATCACTCGTCCAGCAAGATCATGCGCTCCTCCGTGTTCGGGGAGGTCATCATCCTGATCGTGTACCTGCCCATTCTCGCGCTGACGGGAGTGGAGGGCCGGATGTTCAAACCCATGGCGCAGACGGTTTCTTTCGCCCTGATCGGCGCTTTGCTGCTCACGCTGACCTACGTGCCGGTGGCCTCATCGGTATTTTTGAGTAAAAAAATCCACTTCGGCCAAACCCTGGCCGACCGCATCATCGGTTTTTGCCAAAAAATATACCTGCCCGCTCTGCAGTGGGCTTTTCACTGGAAAAAATCCGTCACGGCCGCCTCGCTTGTCCTGCTGGCCGGCGCCCTGCTGTTGTTCAGCCGTCTGGGCGGGGAGTTTATCCCCACGCTCGACGAAGGCGACATCATGATGCACGGCTTTTTGAAACCCGGCAGCTCGCTCACGCAAACCCTGGAAAGCCACCGGCTGGTGCAAAAAATCATCCTTGAAAATTTTCCCGACGAGGTGGAGCAGGTCATCTCCAAGATCGGTTCGGCAGAAATACCCACCGACCCGATGGCCATCGAAACCGCCGACAACGCCATTCTTTTAAAAGATAAAAAAGAATGGACCAGGGCCGAAACCAAGGAGGAACTGGTGGCCCTGATCGAAGAAAAAGTGCAAGACGTGCCGGGTATGGCGTTTGAATTTACCCAGCCCATCAAAATGCGTTTCGACGAGATGATGACCGGTGTGCGCTCCGATATCGCGGTCAAGATTTTCGGCGAAAACCTGGACTCGCTCGTGCGCTGCGGCGATCAGACCGTGCGACTGCTGCGCGAAGTGCCGGGCATTGCCGACCTCAAAGCCGAGCCTATTCAGGGCTTGCCGCAGATTTCGGTGCGCTACGACTACGGCGCGCTGGCGCGATTCGGGCTGCACATTAAAGACGTCAACACGGCCCTGCGCACGGCATTTGCCGGCGAAAAAGCCGGTGTGATGTTTGAAGACGAGCGCCGGTTCGACCTGGTGCTGCGGCTCGACACCACCCGCCGGCGCGACCTGGAAGACGTGCGCAACCTGCCCATTGCCACACCCGACGGCCGCCTCATCCCGCTTTCTGCCGTGGCCGACGTGGGCTACCGCAACGGCGCCGCCCAGATCAGTCGCGACAACGGGCAGCGCCGCCTCGTCGTCAGCGCCAACGTGCGCGGCCGCGACGTGGAAAGCGTCATCCGCGACGTGCAGCAGATCGTCGACACCCGTCTCGACTTGCCGGCGGGGTACCACACTTCGCTGGGCGGGCAATTTGAAAACCTGCAGGGCGCCAAGGCGCGTTTGTCGATCGCTGTGCCGGTGGCCCTGTTGCTGATCTTTACCCTGCTGTTTTTTACGTTCAATTCGATCAAGGAAAGCGCCCTGATTTTCACTGCCATTCCCTTCTCGGCCATTGGCGGCGTGCTGGCGCTGTGGCTGCGCGACATGCCTTTTTCGATTTCGGCCGGGGTAGGTTTTATCGCGCTGTTCGGGGTGGCGGTACTCAACGGTATCGTGCTCATTTCGTATTTCAACCAACTGGAAAAAGAAGGCGTGACCGATGTGTACGAACGCATCCGGCAGGGCGCGCTGGTACGTCTGCGGCCGGTGCTGATGACGGCGGCGGTGGCCTCGCTGGGCTTTTTGCCCATGGCCTTGTCGCACGGCGCCGGGGCCGAGGTGCAGCGGCCTTTGGCCACCGTGGTGATCGGGGGACTGGTCACCTCCACCCTGCTGACGCTGCTGGTTTTGCCCGTGTTGTATGCCTTGTTTTTTGCCAAAAGAAAAATCGCCCGTTCGCGGCTGACCGTGCTGCTGCCCTTGCTGATGGCCCTTGGCGCCGCCTCGCTGAATGCGCAAACCGCGTTGACCGAACAGGAGGCTATTCAACTGGCGCTCGCCAACCACCCGACCCTGAAAGCCGGGCAGGTACGCATCGAACAACAGCAACTATTGGCCCGCGCGCCGGCGGTATGGGCGCCCGCCGACGTGTACCACAACATCACGGCCGACCCCGATCTGGGGATGTTCGGGGCAACCAATTTCGGCGTCAACCAGAATTTCCCGGCCCCGCGTTATACCCGTGCGCAACGCGGCTTGCACGAGCGCCAGGCTATGCTGGCAACAGCTGAACAACACCTGAGCCAACAGGAATTGATCCGCGAAGTGCGGGGGCTGTACCGGCACCTGGCTTATTTGAACAGTAAAAAAGCCCTGTTTGTGCGCCTCGACAGCCTGTACCAAATCGCGGCTGCCACGGCCGACAGCCGCTACCGCGCCGGCGAGATCGGTCTGGCCGAACAAATGGCCGCCCGCGACCAGTCGCGCCGCATCCGGCTCGAACTGGAAACGATCGGGCACGAAACCGGCTTCGACCAGTACGTATTGGGAAAACTGCTGGGTTTGTCGACGCCCGTGGAAGCCATCGTGCCGCCCTTCCAACCCGCCGATTTCAACCTGGCCGACACGGTCAGGTTGCGCGGCTCTGCGGGCCTGATGGCCATGCAGCAGCGCATCGAAGTCGCGCAGGCCGAGCAAAAAACCGAACAGGCGCGCCGCAGCCCCAATTTCAACGCCGGCCTCAGCGCCCAATACCTGGCCAATGACCTGTTGTATCCGGGTTATCAGATCGGGTTGTCGGTCCCATTGGTGCAAAAAGGCTGGAACAAACGCCTGGAAGCATCGGCTAAAAATATCGACATCGCCCGCGAAGCGTACAACAACGCATTGTTGCAGCGGGAAATGGAACTCGGCCACCTGCTGCACGAACTGGAGAAATACGGCATCCTGCGCGAGTATTACCTCAAGGAAAGCAGTCTGGTTGCAGCCGAATTGCTCCGCAGCGCCCAGCGCAATTATCAGGCGGGTGAATTCGATTTTATCGAGTTTTCACAGTACGCCGACCGCGCCCTGCGCATCGAACTCGACAACCTCGAAAACCAGTACAACCTGAACCGCACCGTGGTGGAAATTCAGGCGTTGCTGGGCGAATAACCCGCTCGTTTCCCCTTCATTTTTCAAAAATTCATCCATGAAATATTCATTTTTCAGCATAACCGCCCTTTTATTCGCTGTCAGCTTTTTGTCCGGCTGCGGCAACACGAGCGCTCCTGCCGAGGCGGCGCAGGCGGCCGAAGCATCGGCGCAAAAAGAACACCCCGGCCTGCACCTCAGCGCCGAACAAGTCAGAACCGCCGGCATCCGCTGGTCGGCGCCCCAGCAACGCACTGCCGCACAGGCGCTGGCCGTGAGCGGCGAACTGCGGGTACACAATGAGTCCATCGCCACCGTATCGGCATTTTCGGATGGTATCGTCACCAGCCTGCGCACCGGCCTCAACAAATCCGTCGCCAAGGGCGAAATACTGGCCGTGATCCGCAAGCCCGATCTGGTCGACATACAGCAGGACTATCTCGAAACCCGCGACCGGCTGGTTTTCCTCGAAACCGAATACGAACGCTACAAATCGCTGCGCGACGACAACGCCACGGCCCTCAAAAACTTCCAGAAAGCCGAAGCCGACCGCCGCGAAGCCCATACCCGCCTGCAACTGCTGGCCGCCAAACTCGCCCTCTACCACATCGACGCCGCCAACCTGACGCCCGACAAGGTCCGCACGGAAATCACCCTGACGGCGCCCTTTGCCGGCACCGTGACCCGCACGTTTGTGACGCCCGGCAGCGCCGTTCAGATGGGTTCGCCGGTCTGCGAAGTGCTCGACGTATCACAGCTCCACACCGATATTTTCATTTTTGAAAAAGATTTGTCGCTGGTTCGAAAAGGCCAAACCGTGCTGCTCGATTTGCCCGGCGGCAGTGTGCAATCGGCCGAAATATTCAGTATCGACCCTTCCCTCGATCCGGAGCGCAAGGCCGTGCGGGCGCACGCCCGGCTCAAAGGCGCGGCTTCGGCCACGCTCGTCAACGGCGCCTACGTGCAAGGCCGCATTCTGTACGGCGAGCAGTCGGCGCTGCAACCGGCATTGCCCGCCGATGCCGTGGTACAGGAAGAAGACGGGGCGTATATTTTTCTGTTTGAAAAAGACGGTGGAGACAAGGTGTTTTTTAAAAAAATAAGGGTCAAAACCCTGCCGGCCAAAGATGGCTATCTCATCGTGCAACCCGAGCAAGCCCTGCCGGAAGGTGTGCAAGTGGTGACTCAGGGCGCTTACTATGTGGCGGCGCAAAGCCGCGTGGAGGAGTTTGCGGAGGAATAGCCCTGGGGGCCAGGGCCGATAATTTCCCGTTGGGTGGACAATTCGCCCGTTTCGGAAGCAAGCATTTGGCAGGCGGGAATACGGGCGGCTTTCTTTGTGGCATCACTATCACGAAAAAAGACAAACGCTACTATGAAACGCTTTCCATTTAATCTCGCCACCTTGGCCCTCGTTGTACTGATTTCCGCAAGCTTTGCCAGCTGTTCCAACAGCAGCGACGACAACCCTTCGCCTGGCGGCGGCAATCCGCCCGCAGCAGGGGCCTGGCGGGTCAGTTATTTCTTCGACAAGCAGGACGAAACCGGCAACTACAACGGGTATGCGTTCGAATTCGGCAGCAACGGCTCGCTCACGGCCACACGCTCGGGACAGAGCTGGTCGGGCAGCTGGTCGACCGGATTCGACGACAGTGCCAACAAGTTCCTGATCGACTTCAACGGAAACCCGCCTTCGGCCCTTTTGGAGTTGGAAGAAGACTGGCGCATCATCCAGCAGACCGACACGTTCATGCACTTTGAGCATACGAGCGGCGGCAACGGCGATACGGACATCGTGAAATTTGTCCGCGACTAAAAAAGAATGGCGTCGGAAAAATCGCTTCATCGCGAGCCGTCCCGGAGTGTCCGGGGCGGCTCGTGTTTTTTGCATCAACCGGCCCAACCGCCCCTCGACAACACTACGCCGATAAAGGCAATGCACAAGGACAAAAGTAAATTGATCCGCCCCGACCATCGGGCGATCACTTTGAGCCGGGACTTGCTGCTATTTTGCATTTGCCCGATGGCTTTTTCTCCGATGTAAAAATCATGTACAGCACTGATTATCAGTACACAGGAGAAAAGAAGCAACTTGTAACCGAGTAGTGTGCCGTATTCGCTTTTGAACAAAAAAGAGAACTCAAACGGGAGTCCCCGAAAATACCAGTTCCCCAATCCGGTAATGAGCAGCAGCAACAGAACGATCCATCCGTAAAAGCGGAACTTCACCCCGGTTTGATACAAAATTGCCGTCCGGTCGGGGTGTTGCCGCAGGCCCGGCAAGACAACCAGGGGGAGAAACAGCATACCCCCGATCCAGAATGCAGCCAGGATGATGTGGAGGAAGATGGAGATATAATAGAGCATATCGAGGGCAAATTTTCAAAGCAAAGGTTTGAAATTGGAAGACGAACCGGAATCTTTGCACCCGATTTTTAACCAACCGGGAGCCAGGCCTGAGAGATGACGCGGCTCCTTTGCGAATTATGGAAATTTTCACCCAATTCACGTTCGATTCCGCCCACTTTCTGCCCAATGTGCCCCCCGGCCACAAATGCCGCGCCATGCACGGCCACACCTACCGCCTGGTGGTACACATGGAAGGCCCGCTCGACCCGCATCTGGGCTGGGTCATGGATTTTGCCGATACAAAAGCCGTCATTCAGCCGGTGATCGCGCGTATCGATCACAAATTGCTCAATGATATTCCCGGACTGGAAAACCCGACCTGCGAACGCATTGCCGTGTGGATCTGGGACCAGATCAAGCCGAATTTGCCGCTGCTGACTAAAATTGAACTGCACGAAACGCCGACGTCGGGCGTGGTGTACAGGGGTAATGGATAGGCCTGCCCCTACCCCCTGACTCGCCTGCTTGCAGGGCTTTTCCTGTCAGGATATTAGGAGCAAGTTTATCCTTGACGGCCTACATATTTTGATCCAGCGGCCCCGTTTCATCCATCTCATGTTGCCGTGCCGTGAGTGGCGGGGGGGCCTGTGTGCCCTTGTAAAGAAAATAGGCCAGGACGGATAATATGCCGCCATTCAACAAACTCGGCCAAAGCAGGAAGGCAGGAATACAACAGGCGATTCCGATCCAGAAGGTGGTTTTGTTGCCTGTTTTTTTCGCCCAATAACTCAAGCCTAAAATGAGCGCTCCGGCGATGGCCAATCCCAGCACCATCGACCATCGAAAGTCGTAGGAAAATTGATAAATAATAACCGGAGCAACGATCAGCTGAATAACGCCAACCACCTGAAGGGCATTCACAGCGCGTTGAAAATGGTCCACTTCACCCGCTCTGGTTTGGCTGATGAGGTCGGCGCCCCGGTACCAGATTTCCAGGTTGTCTTCCCGCAATACCAGTGTCAGCGGCTCTCCGTCGGGCAGCTGAATACTTTTTCCCAGTTTGAGCGCCTCCGCATCCGGGCAATAACCCAGCAACTTGTTTTGATAATACACCTCCAGATTATTCCAGCCGCTGGTCCATTGCAAAAGGAGCGAGCTGCCATTTTCGAGCGGAACGCGAAGTTCTTTCATGGTTTATTGAGTATTGAGGTTTACAAATAGAAATCGATGCCCGTCAGGAGCACTCCGAATGCCCGCAATTTTTGCAGTGCAGACAGCCTTCCTGATACACCAGGCTATCGGTTTTGCAGCTTGGACAAGTATTGTGCGAGGGCGTTGTGCCGTCGGGTATGAATTTTTTCAAAGCGCGCACCACGCCGTTTTTCCAGTTGTTGAGCGAGGCGCTTTCCAGGTGCAGGTGATCGATCATATCGACCACATAGGGCAGCGGCATGCCGTGCCGGAGCACGCCGGAAATGAGCCGGGCGTAGTTCCAGTATTCCTGATTGAAGGTGCGCGACAAGCCCTCGATCGAAACCCGGTAACCGTCTTTGTCGGTGTACTGAAAATCGTAGCGGTTCTTGCCGTTTTCTTTCACTTTGATCACTGTGCCGCTGCTCACCTGCGTCAGGATAGAGAACGAATCAACGGCGCGGCCCGTGAATATTTCGTAGGGTTTGCCTTCGTAGATGCCCACGACGGCCACCCAGCGCTCGTCGTTGTTCATGAAGTTGACAACCGTGGCTTCCAGTTCGCGGGGGCGCTTCGGGGCGGCTGTCTCTGCAAAAGGCGCCGTCTTCTTTTCCTCTTTTTTATCGCTGACCAACACGCCGCTGCGCGAGCCTTCGCGGTACACCGTCATGCCTTTGCAGCCGGCCTCCCAGCCGGTGAGGTATATTTTTTCAATCAACTCCTCGGAGGCATCTTCGGGTACGTTGACCGTGACGCTGATGCTGTGATCGACCCATTTTTGCACCCGGCCCTGCAAGTGCACCTTGCTCACCCAGTCGACGTCTTCGGCGGTGGCGCGGTACCAGGGCGACTGGCGGATGAGTTCCTGAAGTTCCTCTTCGGGCAACTGGGCGGCTTTTTCAGGGTCGTGGCCGCGGGTTTTCAGCCATTTTTTGAACGGGATGTGAAACACGTGGTAATCTTCCCAGGCATCGCCCACCTCGTCGACAAAAGTGACGCGGGCGTTTTTATCGTTGGGATTGACCTTTTTGCGGCGTTTGTACGAAATCCGGAATACCGGTTCGAGGCCCGAGCTGGTCTGGGTCATCAGGCTGGTAGTACCCGTGGGGGCGATGGTCAGCAGGGCGATATTCCGGCGGCCGAAGCGGGTCATATCGTCGTACAATACCGGGTCGGCTTCGCGCAGGCGCTGGATAAACGGGTTTTCCTCCTCGCGTTTGGCATCGTAAATAGGGAATGCGCCGCGCTCGCGGGCCAGCATAACTGAACCCCGGTACACTTCCAGAGCCATGGTACGGTGCAATTTTTCACAAAATTCCAGCGATTCTTCCGAGCCGTAACGGATGCCCAGGGCAGCGAGCATATCGCCTTCGGCCGTAATGCCGATACCGGTGCGGCGGCCCTGGCGGCATTTTTCACGGATTTTCAGCCAGAGCGAATATTCGGTTTCCCTGACGATACGCGGCTCGGGGTCCTGATCGATTTTATGCAAAATGGTCTCGATCTTCTCCAGTTCCAGATCGATAATGTCGTCCATCAGGCGCTGGGCCATGCGGGCGTGGCGGGCAAATTTTTCAACATCAAAACTGGCCTCGGCCGTGAAAGGCTTGTCGACGTAGCTGAGGAGGTTGATGGCCAGCAGGCGGCAGCTGTCGTAAGGGCAAAGGGGAATTTCGCCGCAGGGATTGGTAGAAACGGTGCGGAAACCGAGATCTGCATAGCAATCGGGCACCGCCTCGCGCTGCACCGTATCCCAAAAGAGGATGCCCGGTTCGGCGCTTTTCCAGGCATTGTGCACGATTTTTTTCCAAAGCCAGCCGGCGTCGATGTCTGATTCGACCTTGGGCTTTTTGCTGTCGATGGGGAAACGCAGGCGGTAACTGTCGCCGGCGATCACGGCTTTCATAAACGCGTCGTCGATCCGGACGGAGATATTGGCCCCTGTGACCTTGGTGCTGTCGAGTTTGGCATCGACAAAGCTGGCGATATCGGGGTGCCGGACCGAGAGGGTGAGCATCAGCGCACCCCGGCGGCCGTCCTGCGCTACTTCGCGGGTCGAATTGGAGTAGCGCTCCATAAATGGCAGAATACCCGTGCTGCTCAGGGCGCTGTTCATCACCGGCAGGCCTTTGGGGCGCAGGTGCGAGAGATCGTGCCCTACCCCGCCCCGGCGCTTCATGAGTTGCACCTGTTCTTCGTCGATTTTGAGAATAGCGCCGTAGGAATCAGCGCTGCCTTCCACGCCGATGACGAAACAATTGGACAGGGAAACAATCTGGAACGGATTGCCGATACCGGCCATCGGGCTGCCCTGTGGCACCAGGTAACGAAAGTCGCGCAGCAACTCGTAAATTTCGTCTTCCGAAAGCGGATTGACGTACAGTTTTTCCACGCGGGCCAGTTCGCGGGCAATACGCCGGTGCATTTCATCGGGGTGCCGCTCGTAAATGCGGCCAAACGAATCTTTCAGCGCGTATTTATTGAGCCAAACACCCGCCGCAAGGGTGTCTCCTTCAAAATATTCAGTGGCGGCTTTCAGAACTTCCTCGGAGCGGTACTCCGGCATTCGGGGGCTTTCAACGACCGGGAGGTCGGAGGTCGGATCGGACATGATTGTGTTGATATTTTATGCGGTTAGCAGACTGGTTTTCGTTCAAAACAGTCCTGCTCCCTATTGTTTTCCCATCCGAGCTAAACTACGTCTTCCGCGCCGGCATTCCTTTTTAAAAAGGAAAATTCATCCGTCTTCCCGAAAAATTAACAATAAACAAGCCGCCGCGCTACCTGCTCAGTTGCGGACCAAATGGACGGGCCAACTCGCCGTCTTTTCCCCCGGACGACTCAGTGCCAACCAGTAAATACCCGCCGGCAGCAGATCGAGCCGAAGCACGGAAACCCCCTCTGCGCCCTGCTTTTCCAGACACAATTTCCCCTGCGCATCAAACAGGCGGATACCGGCCGGCGCCCGCAGCTCGACGAAAAGATAGTCGGAGGCCGGATTGGGATAAACCCGAACCTCTTGCACGACATCCTTACCGGCCCAATCGGGTTCCCTAAGCCCTGCATCCGTCAGCGCCACCGCGTAGTCTTCCACTTCCCCAAAAGGCAGATCGCCGCAGGGCGAAGGCCAGGCCCCGCGCTGCATGCTGACGCGCATCCGGGTCGGGCCGGGCGTTGCGCCCTCCGGGATGGCAAGGACGCCGCTGAGCTGCGCAGCGGGCACTCCGTTGGGCGGGCGCTGCTGTACGCCCTGAAACACCCGTTCCGCAGCGTTGTCAAACCAGCCGTTGCGATCGAGATCGATCCAGACGGACCAGTATTCGTCGAAGGTTTCCCAGCTATACCCCGTTGTGAGTTCGAGCGGCACAGTCGCGCCGGCTTCGAGCGACAGCAGAGGCAGATCGGTGGTATGATCGGTATACCACCATTTGCCCGAAACCTGATCCAGATCGCCGATTTGTACCCTGGCGATCCATTCATGCCAGGGAAATTCGCCCCGACTGGCGCAATACGCCGCGTTGCCTGCGCCCCCCTCGGCCCCGGTTTTGAGCAAAAACACCTGGTTGGCCGCCATACCGCTGCATACGATGCCGCCGTCGGGTGTTTCCCTGCCCGTCGCCCAGGTCACAGGTTCGGAAAAGAAAAACCAGTTTTTAAGCCATAAAAGCGCGCCATCCGCATCGAAACGGGCCGAAAACGGTAGCGCCGGCAGCCCCAGCGCAGGGTTCAGCGCGCCGCATACCGCGGCTCCGCCATCGCTCATGGGCACGATCAATGCCGGACGCACGGCATGCGCGCCAAGCACCGGATTGAGCGGAAGATCGAGCAGCAGCGCACCGTCGGCGGCAAAATGGAGCAGCGCGCCGGCATCGCCCCCGGCGGAGGGAATGGGATCGTCAAAACGGCCCAGCCAGACCGAGCCGTCGGGCGCTTCGGCGGGCGGCGACAGGTACGACAAAGGGCCGCCCACCGTCTGCCGCCAGAGCGACTGCCCCGAGCCCGAGAACTTTTCGAGATAACGATCCGTGCCGTCGACGCTGTGCACCCAGATACAACCGCCGTCGGGTGTGGCCATCAGCGCATCGACGTGAAAAGTATTGCCGGCCGGGTTGAAGGGCGTCTGCCAGATACCCACACCCGAACGGGAGGCTTTTATTAAAAAAGGCACCGCAAGTTGGGGCGCATCGGCGCGGCGGTAACTGCCGGCGACAAAATAATCGCCATTGGGAACCGGCAGCACAAATTGGTCGATGCTGATCGAAACCACTTCCGGGAAAGTATAATCGAGCAGCGACACCAGATGGCCGTTCATCTGACGCTCCGAAAGCCGAAGTTTCTGCACCTCGGGCGCCGCCTCGAAGGTCTCGGCCGTGACGTAATCGCCGCCGCGGTCGACAACGATCCTGCCGCCGAAGGGCACGGCATAGGTATGGCCGGAAAAGCCCCAATACGTGCCGTCGAGCCCCGTTTCCATATCGATACGGGTGAAAGTACTGGTCGCGGCATCAAATTGATCGGCGTAAACGCGGTATTCGTAATCGCGTACCCACACGTCGCGGCCCGTAAAGCCGGAAGTGGCGGGATACAAGGCGCCGAAGCCCGACTGAGCGCCAAGCGCCCAGGGCAAAGCGCAAAAGATGATAACAAAGCGCAGTGTATTCATAGCGGATGAGGAACCCTTTATTATGAAAAAACTGATCAAACCAACCCTACTCCTGCTGGCCAGCGCTGTGGTGTTTTTCCTGGCGGCCTGCAAGTCTCCCAATGAAAAAACCGGCGAAAAAGCCCTCGAAAGCGTCACAGGAAAAGACATCGAAATGAACGAGGCCGGCGATGTTACCATTGAAGGAAATGGCCAGCGCGTTGTGCTGAACCAGCAAGCCAATACCTGGCCGGCCGATATTCCCTCAGAGGTGCCGCAACTTCAAAACCTGGCTATTCAACGGGTAACCCGTAGCGAAATGGAAGGCACGATAACCTGGAGCGTCGTTTATGAAGGCGCTTCAATCGACATGCTGAAAACCTACAACGCAGCCCTGAAAGCCAAAGGATTCAAGACCACGCTGACGCAAACGCCTCAGGGCGGAAATGTCATCGTTGAAAAGGATGGCTTGCTGGTTTCCTGCATGGTCAGCCAAAAAGCCTGCATGATCAGTGTGCAACAGCAAACCAAATAGCAGTTAACGCAACAAGGTCACATCTCCCTTTTTCCGCAACACCGTCCCGTCCGGCATCTCGATCTCGGCCAGCCAGACGAGCACGTCGGACGGGAATTTTTTGCCCCTGAAATTGCCGTCCCAGCCCAAAGTTTCCACGTTGGCGGGGAAATTGCTTCGCTCAAACACCAATTCTCCCCAGCGGGCATAAATTCGGAGGTAATGCACCTGCACCACACATTCGGGCGCAATAATGTAGAACCAGTCGTTGGTGCCGTCGTTGTCGGGTGAAAATGCATTGGGCACGAAGGGCTCCTCGCAGGGCAACACGATCAGAGTAACCGAATCGAGCGCGGTACAGCCCTGCGCATCGGTGACCGTGACGGTGAAAGTGATGTCGTCCAAAGGCGATGCAACGGGCGAAGGGCAGGTGTAACAACTCAGGTCCTCGGGCGGCGGCAGGGGCGCCCACTGCCACTGGAAGGGACCAATACCGCCGGCTATGGGGTTGAGCACCAGGGTATCGCCCGCCACCAGGGTATCGGTGTCGATCAGTTGCAGGCTCGGGCCCGTCAATGGCGTTACGGTCACGACCAGGGTGGAATCACATTCGCCCGCCGAACCCGGCAACTGGAATACCTGCGTGGCGCCGGTCGGGATGTCGACGCCGTTGTACGGGACGAAGCCGCCGGGGCAGCCCTGCAAGGTGAGGTAAATAGTGCCCGTATCAATCAGATCGACCGTCAATTGTACAATGGAGTCGCAACCATTTTCGCCGGTAAAAACCAGTTGAAGGAGCGTGTCCGAAGTGAATGTTTGCCCGCCAAACAAAAGCGTGTCGCCCGGGCACAAGGTTTCCTGTACAAAAACCTGCACCGGATCGATGCCCGTCACGGTGAGTGTCACCAGCGAATCACAACCGCCCGCCGTTGTAAAGCTGAATACCGCCACGGTATCGGCCGGCCATTCCACCCCGAACAACAACAGCGTTTCGTTGGAACAAACCGCGGTGTCGATGCTCACCGCGATGGTGTCGATGGTGGAAAACACCGTGAGCGTATCGGCCGACAGGCAGAGTTCGCTGTTTTGGGCCACCACAACGTAGGTGACGGCGCCGTTGGCCGTCACGACGACCGCGGGGCAATCGGTACAATTGAGCCCGGTGGCCGGCGTCCAGGTCCAGCCGGTGAAATTATCGGGCAAGGTATAGGTCACGGTCGTTCCTGCGCATACGAGCGGATCGGGTCCCAGATCGAGTGTCGAAGCCGGCAGAACGCTCACCGTCACCGTATCGCTTTGTTTGTTGCCGCAGCGATCCCACACATCCACCCAGTAGGTACCGGGGAAAAGCGTGGTGATCGTCGAATCGGCGCTGCCGGTATTCCATTTATACCGCTCAAAACCGCTGCCCGCGTTGAGCACGACCGTGCCGTTTTCGCATACCTGCTGGTCGGGGCCCAGATCGAGTGTCGGGGACTGGTTGTCGATGGCGTGTATGATCTGGGTATCCACCTGAATGACGCATTCGGAGAACACGATCACTGACAACACGGCCGTGCCGGCGGTGCTGAATTGCACCGTGGCGCCTTCATCGTCGGCCGAGACGAGCGTACCGGCGCCCGTGAGCGTCCAGCGCACGGAATCGACGATACAGCGGTCGTTAATCGTGAGGGTATAAGCCAGTTCGCCAGGTACCTGACAAAGCGAGTCGGGGCCTTCGATGCTGGTCAGCAGCGTTTTCGGGAAAAAATCCTGCGGGAACGACGGCAGACCCAGGTTGGCCCCGCCGGGCGATATATTGAACCCTTCGGCATACAAGCAGGCGGCGCCCGGAAGATTGGGCTGATTGATGATGCCCAGACTCGGGGTAAAGACGAGCGGAGCGGTATTGGTTACGTAAATTTTGTTGTCGGGCGCGCGCTGCAACTGACCGTATCGGTAGGAAGCAGCAAATGTACTGACGACAAACGGCAGGGTTGAAGGATTGGCCAGCGTGACCTCCAGATCAATCTGCCAGATATGCGAGGGCGCGGAAAGATTGCTCAGATAAAGCAAGCGGCCGTCGGGCGAATACTCGATGCCGTAAGCCCCGCTCATGCCCGGTTGAATGACGGTGACCGGGTTGCTTAACTGACCGGTGCTGTTGTCGAAATCGAACAAATCGACGCCGCCGGAATGGAACAGCGTATTGGCAACCTGCCGGCCGTCGGGGCTGAATTTGAGGCAGCCGATGAGGTTGGGGAAAGCGGGCGTGCCCGGTGTGCCGACATCGGAGATCACCGGCGCCCCAAGTCCGGCAGCCGTAAGCGGATAAGCCCGGAAACGGTTGTTACCCGCTTCCTTGGTCAAAATCCACCAGTCGGTGCCGTTGCAATGGCGGGTCGCCGTGATCTTTTCGGTAAATTGATTGACATTGAGCAGTTCGATATTTTTCAGCCCCGGCGCCACATCGCCCAGGCCGCCGTCGAGCGACATATCCACGACCGAGTACGACAGGCCGTTGCCGGTGAAAAGGTTGTCGAAGCTGTTGGGCGTAAAAACAAAAAAGCGCCAGGGCGATCCGGGTTGCGGCAGAATGAGCGTTTGGGTGGTGGAGGCATGGCCGTCGAGCCCCGAGCCGTTGGGCATCAGTTGGTGG
Organism: Saprospiraceae bacterium; assembly: GCA_020849825.1. GTDB lineage: Bacteria > Bacteroidota > Bacteroidia > Chitinophagales > Saprospiraceae > M3007. The sequence continues at coordinate 6,621 of JADZFP010000205.1, read as the reverse complement.
TTGCGGTTGTACAGCAAACTGGCGTCGGTATAAAACAGCAGGTTGCCCAGTATGTCGGTCGCCACCGAGGAAGCTTCGCGGCTGAACGTCTGGCCATTGGTGAGCACTGTGGGCGGGTTGGTGGCGAAATCGAGGCCGGCATTGTCGCCGAAATACCAGAAACGCGCCTGTTCGCCGTCGCAGGGCGTGCAATTGCAGTCTGGGTCGAGGCCATCGAAAAGGCCGTCGCCGTCGTCGTCGGTACCGTTGTTGCAAATTTCATTGACGCAGGTTTCCAGGCAAATGTCGTTGGGCGTCAGTACGACCGTTACCGGCGACACATTGCGGGCCAGTTGGTCGAGCGGACTTTGATAACGCAACAGGGTAATGTCGTTGTTGACCAGGGGCAGGTCTTCCGCGATCACGCCCAAATCGAACGGATAGCCGCAGTTGCCGCCTACGAGGCCGTCGGCAGCCGATACTTTTGCCACGGCCACGTCGCCGTTGCCAAAGGTCGATTCGGCGATAAAATACAGGTAGTCGTTGCGCAGGGCGAGCATTTTTTCGCCCCGAAAGGCAAACATGTCGCGGTAGTCGCGCGCCCACAGAAAGGCGCCGTTTTTATCTATTTTAATCAGATAAACACTGGCCGGCTGGCTGGCCGCGCGATTGGACGCCAGCACCACGTAGCCGTCGGGAGTAGCCACGATACTTTTGACAAAAACCTCGGGAGAACCGCCCAGGGTGTACAATTTGGCCCAAACCTGGTTGCCGTCGAGGTCGGTTTTGCTCACGGCAATCTGGTTGGTAAATGCGGCGTCGCCCGAGTGGTCGCCGTAGTAGATGGTCACCAGGGCATTGTCGTCGATCACGAAATCGGTCGCGTACAGCCGCGCCGAAAAGTTGCTGTTGTAGAACATCATGCGCGACCAGATCTCGTTGCCCGACAGGTCGAAGCGGCTGAGTGCGCCGCGCATGCCCTCGTAACTGCCGCCGTAAGTATAGCGCCCGGCCGTGAACAGGCTGCCGTTGTGTATCTGCGCCTCGATAAAGCCTTCCGATGTACCGTAAGAGTATGCCCATTTCAGGCCGGTAAATTGCCCGGTGTTGCGGTTGATCTCCACCAGATTGGCGTCGTCGAAACTGCCGGGCGAAGGCGAATCGTGGTAGGAATTGATGGCCAGGTAGTTGCCGCCGGGCGATTTTTCAAGGATACCCAAATAGGCGGTTTGCGGATTGCCCGGGTTCTCAAATGCCCACAGTATCTGGTCGCTGGCAGGATTGTATTTGAAGGTAAAGCCGTTGATAATACTGTTTTGGAAGAAAAAACCGCAGCCCACCAGATTGCCGTCGCTGTCTTCAAAAAACTGGCTGACCCTTTCTTCCGCCCCGCTGGTGAATTTGAACGAACGCGACCAAAGCAGCACGCCGTCGGGCGTCATTTTCATCAGTTGGGTGCTGTCGAGTCGGTAGCCATTGAGGTAAAAATTGCCGTCGGAGGAGGCGATCAGGTTGTTGCCGCCTTCGAAAAAATTGTTCAGTCCGTAGCGTTTGATCCAGGTGTTTTCACAACCGCCGTCGGTGATGCAATCAGGAGCACAAGGGGTGGTTTCCGCCAGGGAAAGGTCGGTTACGGTCAGGTTGGTCGCACTCAGCGCCGGCGCGGGCAGGGTGGTCATGGCGCCGGGCGTCACGGTGGGCTGCACCGGGAAGGTGCTCAGTTCATGAGGCTGTGTGGTGCACTGCCCGGCCACCCCTGCAGCGTCGCATTTGAGCATCCAGGCGTCGTTACTGCCATTGGTAGCGGTGTATCCGGCCAACAGATAGCCGCCGGGGGAATAATCGACCGAATAGATGCGGCCCTGGCCAGGCGGGGCGTATATTTTCGACCATTCGATTGTGCCGGTCGGGCCGGTTTTGAAATAAAGCGGCGTGCTGGTAGCAATGTTGCTGACGTCGTTGGCGGCCATGATAAAACCGCCGTCGGGCGTCGGCAAGGCGCTCTGGATACCGAAATCGATATTCTGGTCTGATTTGACAACCTGCGCCCATTGCTGGTTGCCGTCGGCGTCGAGTTTGATCATCCAGCCGTCGTCAAGATACAGGCCGCCCGGCGCGCCGTTCCAGCCTGAGGTGGCGCCGATAGCCATCAGTCCGCCGTCGGAGGCAGGGAACACGCGGGTGATCCATTCGTTGTCGATCGATCCGTAAGCTTTCGCCCAAAGCAGCGCCCCGGAAGCATTGAAGCGCATGACCAGGCCATCGTGAATTGACACGGTATTCAAACCAAACGAACTGGTAAAACCCGCCGCCGCGATGTCGCCGTTGGGCAGCACGGAGACGTGTTCGATCCAGTCGATGTAGATGCCGTCGTACATATTCGACCAGATTACCGTACCATCGAGGCTCATTTTGATCAAAATGCCCGCTGTGCCGACGGTACTGCTCGTCTGAATGGCGCCGGCGACCAGCAAATTGCCGTCGGGCATCCATTGCAGGTCGGTAAAAAGATTGATGACAATATCGGCAGGCAGGGTATTCTGCCAGACGATACTGCCGTCGGCGGCAAAACGCGCCAACAGCGGGCGCGTTGTATTATTGGCAGCGCCAGGGATACCGCCGGCCAGCACCCAGCCGCCGTCGGGCAGGGCCAGGACGCGCCGGGGGCGGTCGTTGCCCGGTCCGCCAAAGCGTTTGTGCCAGAGGGCCGTGCCGTTGGCCGCCACCTTGGTCAATAAAATATCGGTGTCGCTTCCGGTCACAACAGTACCGCACAACAAGGAGGTTCCGTCGGACAAGGTGATGGCCTGGTAGCCCTGTTCATTGCCATTGACGCCCCAGAATTTTTGAAAAGTCAGTTGCTCACAGGAGTCCTGTACCGACAAGTAAACGAGTTCAACCGCTTCGCACAAGCCGTTGCCCGCTTCGAGCCGGATGACGTACACGCCGGTGGTCGGCGGGGTAAAACCGGTAAAAACGGGGCCCTGCGACACCCCGTTGAGGAACCATTCCTGTTGAGGGGCATTTTGTGCTAAATTATTGATCGTCACGGATTCACCGGCTACTGGCGTGGTATTGCTCACGGTAAAATCGGCGCTCACCGGGCATACCACTTCGATGTTGAGGGAATACGTTGCCGGGTTGCACAGGGTGGTATTGGCCGGATTCGCGGTGAGGGTGACCGTAAAAACGCCGGCGGTATTGAAGGTGTACGGCGTGTTGACGCTCGTAGAAAACGGCGTACTGCCGATTGCCCAGGAATAGCCGGAGGCGTTGGTGCTGCCGTTGGTGAAATTCACCGTGGCGCCCACGTTGACCGTTGTGGCGGAGGCGGTAAAAAACGCCGTGGCGGGGTTGGGGCAGGGCGACAGACAAGCTTTGGAATCGAGCAGACTGTGGCGCACGTTTTCGATGTGCCAGGTCATCCGGACGCTCTGTCCGGCTGTAAAATCATGGAAGCAGTCGAAATCGGTATAATCCATAAAATTCAGGATCATATCCGGCTGATCGCTGGTAAAGCCCGACTGGGCATCGGTGGTGCAAGTATTCACACTGGCGCTGCAATCGACCCACAGGGTACTTTGGTCGGGGGGCGTGTCGCACACCCGGTCGCCGTCGGCCAGACAGTCGTTGTTGTTGCAGCCGCCTTCGAAGGTGTGGTAAAGGCCGAGGTAGTGGCCCATTTCGTGCACCAATACGCCTGTATTGCCGGGCAGTATGCCCAGGTATTCGGCTTCCATCACGATACCGTCTTCCGGGTTGCCGTGCGAAGAGGGGAAGTAGGCATAGCCCACCACGCCGCAGCCCGAACCGGCCGAACAGATCTCGCGGACCAGCCAGATGTTGATGTACTCGGTGGGCGACCAGCGATTGAGGTCTTTGACGGCGATGTCGTCCGATTCGATGGTCATATCGGTCAGCGGACTTTGGTCGCGGGTGATACCGCTGGTCGCTTGTCCGTCGGGTGTTCGTTGGGCCAGGCAAAACTGGATCATGGTATTGACGCCGGAGCCCTGGTCGTAATAAGCCTGGTTGGCAAAAGCCTCGTTGAGTTGCTGGAGGCCGGCCAGTACCTGGGCGTCGGCGATATTTTCCGAACCGTTGTCGTGAATGATGTGAAACACGACCGGCAGGGTGAGCACCTGAACGGATCTGGCGGCGCCGGCCGGTGTTTTTTGTTGCGCATACTCATAAACACGCTGCTCAATCTGATCATGGCGCTGTTGCCAGCCGGGTTGTTGCCGGGCTTTTTGCAGGGCAGCGTCGTGGCCGCAAACCCAGGGTTTGTTTGGTTGTTGGGCCGTCAGATAAAAAGGAAGGAAGAACAGGCTGAATGCGGCGATTACCCGCGGTGTGGAAAATTTGAACATGGTAAATGGTGTTGTGATTCAGCGGGAGGGCGCCGGTTTGGGTTGGCAAAGTAGTACAACTTTGGGTTTCGAATAGGCAGATACATCAAAATGAACAAGTGTTACCGGGCGAGATGGATCAATTGCCGGGATGACATTCGTCAAAATGTACAATTGTCGCGCGATCTCAATTTTGCCCTAAAAACTACCCGATGCAGACAGTAGACCTTTCCAAATCTTTTCTGAACGGCCGGCCCTTGCGCCCGGTCAACGCATTTATCCGACAATACACGCCGCAATTCGAGATGGCGGGCGTGTTAATGCGCATTTGCAGTTTTTCCCTGGTCAGCTGGCTGGGCCCCGAGAGCCCGTTTCTTTTTGTCTGGGTGTTCAATACCCTCGACGCCATCCTGTTGTCGTGGTGTGCCGTGCTGAAAAAAGACCGGGCATATACCTTGTTGAATGTTTTCTGGATTTTTGTAGGGATCGTGGGTATCATTCGGGCTTGCGGGTGGATGTAGGGGTATATTCACGGATCAACAGGACCGATCCGCCACTATACCCTTCGCCATGTATCAAATGTCGTTGCCCTTACCTGACCAAAACCAGCCGCTCCGGGTGGAATGGGAGCGCGGATGGAATCATCTCACCCTGCACTTAGGCGATCAATTGATCGGAACTGCCGCCGAAAGAGCGGATCTGGACGTCGGCCGGACCTTTTACCTGCCCGACGGGCAATCGCTCATCGTGGTACTGCGCGATCCCGAACTGGAAATCTGGTACCGGGGAGCGGAGGTGGTCAACGGAATCGCCAACGGGCAGCGGGATGCATTCAGCGCTTTGGCCAATAGCCTACAAGTCATCGGCGGAATACAGTGTGTAAGCGTACTCGCCTACTGGTTAATTTTACCCCCTTGCTTCCAATGGCCAATGGCCGTCGTAATGGGCCTCAGCGGGCTGTCTTTGATGTTATTTTGGAAAAAAATGTATTCCCGGCATTACAAACGAATCACGTGGCTTGCGCTGTTTGCCTGTATCACGATCCTGCCTTTGTTGTTTCTCAGAGGAAGAGGACCTCATCAGTTGATGTGGAAAACCATGAAAGACCTGATAGGCGCCCTGTACGGCAAGCCGCCCCGGTTTCTATCGGCGAAGGGCGGCTAGTTGCCTCATCTCGTTTCCGCATCCAGCACCGCCACGGTCTTCTGATAATATGCCCGGGCCTTTTCCGGGGTATCGCCCACGCAGAGCATTCCGAGTTTACCGTGTTCCGACAGGGCGCCCAGCAGGTGAAAAGTGACGCCTTCCTGGATGGTCGGGTCGAAGTGAATATCGTGGCAAATGGCAATATCGATCAGGTCGGCCGGGGTGAGTTGGCGATAATTGTCGGATTGCAGTCCGTCGGTGGTGAAATAACAGCGTTGCTGGCCGTTGGGCGTATAAAATATCCCTTTTTTATGGTCGTACCGCCCGTCGGTCAAAAACTGCAGCATCAGGTAAGGGTGCGTCGTACCGCCTTTGCGCAGGTTGATTTCGATGGCGTAGTGGGTCCATTGATCGGCTTCTTTGACGGAGACAAAATCGACCCCGAAACGGCCGAGGATACCGCGCGGGCACATGGAATCGCAGAGTTTTTTGCCCAAAGCGCCGATTTCGGCCGCATATTCGGGTAAAGCCGGAAAGGTGGCGCCGACGTATACCTGGCCCGATTCGCCGCCCAGCACCTGATCGTGGGTGGAAATGATATCGAGCTCGCGTTTGGGCGTGATACGGCACTGTACGGAGGGCGAGGTTTTGACGGCCCCGTCGATGAATGCCTCGGCGATTCCGCCCATGAGGGTCATTTTTTCGGCAAACTGTTCGTAGTTCAGATCGGCCGCCACGATACGCAGGTGCTGGCGCAGTTGGTCTTCGTCGATCTTGCCGCTTGTTTTTTCCAGCGGAAAAATGGCGTTGCCGTCGCCGGAGAAGCCGTCGTTGAGTTTGACGACCGCTTTTCGGGAATCGGGCAGTTGCTGGCGCAGTTCCTGCAATGCGGCGGCTACGTCGGCCATGCTGCCCAGGTGTTCGAATCCGGGCGGTATCCGAAGACCTGCTTCGCGAAACAGTTCACGGCTGCCGCTTTTGGAGCCCCAGTAATTGTGGCGCGAGGGGCAACCGTAAAGCGGAATACCCAGACGAAGGGCCAGTATTTCCTCCCATTCCGTGATATTGAACCCCATCAAATGGGCAGCGTCGCCGGGCGGAATTGCCTGCCGGATTTGTTCGAGCAGGCGTGGTTTTTCCAGAATTT
>JADZFP010000204.1 GCA_020849825.1 Saprospiraceae bacterium | reverse complement strand
TATTCGAGCGGCAGGATCTGCCGGCCGGTGGAGTCCAGCAAACCCATAAGGGTCGCAGCGCCCGATTTGTTTTCCACCCGAATCAAGCCGTTTCTCAACCTTGGATATATCTCGTCGTAGGCGCAAGGTATCAGTTCGCGGCCGTCCATGTCTACAATACCCTTTTTGCCATTTTTCAGGACGGTCACCATGCGGTTTTCGATCCGGTTAATTTTGTCGTACACACAGGGCACCTGCAGTTTTTTGTTGTAGTCCATCAGACCCCAAAAATCTTGTTGTTTGACGGCAAACAAGGGGCGGTCGTCGGTTCTCATGGGATCAATCTCATCGAAACTGCCTTCCATCAGCAGGCTCAGCGTCCCGCCGCCCAGGTGTTTGACGATGCGTTGCCGGCCTGTCGAATAGAAGATATAGACTGAGTCTTTCCGCATGGCTCTGCTATACCCCAAAGGCACCAGCACGGCGCTGCCGTCGGGTTGCAGCAGACCATAGCCCACGTCCTTTTTAGCGGCCAGCAGCAGGCCGTCGGGTTCTTTGTTGAGCACAAAATATTCGAAAGGGATAACCGTCTCGTCTTTTTTGTTGATGGCGCCGTACAGTTTTTTCGGCTCCCGGCAGATCATCAGGTCGGAATATTGATTGTCCAAATGCTCGTATTTGCAAGGGATCAGCACGCTGTCGTTGAGGATATAACCCCAAAGGTTGTTGTACCGATACGCCTGCGGTTTGCCGGTTTTGAGGCGTTGCGGAATGCTCTCTCTGAACCGAACGGATTCCGGCCGGATATCTTCTTCTACCGGCGCGGGTTCGTCCAGAATTTGAGCAGACAAGGCAAGGGGGAAAAAAAGCAGGAGAAAAAGGAGTTTTTTCATGGGTTAGCGATGTTTCAAGGGACCAGAATTTCTTTACCTGCGAGGGTGATAACGTACGTTTTTCCGTCGCGGGTGGCTTTACCAACGACTATATCGGGCGATGCGACACCGAGGTCTTTTTCAAACTTACGGGCTTTGTAATCGGAAAAAACCCGATCGACCGATTCGTATTTAAATTCCGTCAATTGCCGGCCGTCGGGCAGCAGGTACGCCCAGGTATTGTTGCGCAACACGGCAACAACTTTGCTGAAAAAAATGAAATCCTCTACGGGCAAAATGGGCAAAATCGCTCCGTTTTTATCCATCACATCGTACACCCGTCTTGTTTTTTGGGCGAAAAGCATATCCGTCGAATACGGGTTGCAGTGAAAATTCAGGTAGCGGAATTCCGTCAGTTGCTTGCCCGACAGGTCGAAAAGCGCCCATAACATGTCTTTTGAGGCTTTAAACCAGATGCCCGGCGACAACTCCACGTCGCAACCGCCGTATTCGAGGGGCAGTCGGATTTGGCCCAGCGAATCGATCAGGCCAGCCTTTTGGGTGTCAAAATCCTGCACCTTGAAATAACCGCGTTCTTTTTTGACGATGGAATAGTATGTGGGCGGAATCACTTCGCGCCCCTGAAGATTCCAGATGCCGCAACGGCCGTCGGGCGACCACACGAGTACAAAATTGTCGTAGCCACCCGTGTATTCCACCTTATTGAACTGAAATGGAACGATCACGTTCTTTTGAAGATCGATCAGGCCTGCCTTTCCGTCTTTTTGCACACTCAGGTAACAGCGTTTGTTCAGGTAACAAAACTGCGGCAAACACTGGTCGTAATTGCCTTGAAAAACGGTGTCGCCCGATTTCGCGACCGCCCATTGCCGGCCATCAGTCTGAAAAAACTGGATGTTGTCGTCGATCTTTTGCAACTGGATAATTCCCGGCATTTGAGCATGCAGGCAATGAACCAGCAACAAACAGCAACCCAAAAGGCATTTGTTTTTGAAGTTTTTCATCATAAATAAATTCAGATGCATGAAAAAGGCTGAAAGCCATTCCAATCGTCGCCGGTCAAAACCTGCGTGATTAAAAATGACTTCCAGCCCCAATAATCGTTCAATCGTTCAATCTCCCTCAAACGCCCGGTTCCACAAACGGCAGTTTCACCACGGTGGCTTCGAGTTTTTTACCGCCTGCCACAACCATGATTTTCGTACCGGGTTCGGCGTGTTTGACTTTCACGTATCCCGTGCCGATAGGTTTGTCGAGCGTGGGCGAATGCGTGCCCGAAGTTACCACACCGATAGCGGCCCCGCGTTTGCTTTCGAGCGCGTAGCCATGGCGCGGCACGCGGCGGTCGTCGACCAGGAAGCCAACCAGGCGGCGTTTGACGCCCTCGGCTTTTTGTTTGAGAAAGCGCTCCTTGGAGGGGAAATCCGCTTTTTTGCCCAGTTTGGTGATCCAGCCCAGGCCGGCTTCGAGCGGACTGGTTTTGTCGTCGATGTCGTTACCGTAGAGGCAGTAGCCCATTTCGAGGCGGAGCGTGTCGCGGGCGCCGAGGCCGCAGGGTTTGATGCCGAATTTCTCGCCGTTTTTGAACACTTTGTCCCAGATTTTCACCAGATCGCGGTTGCGGGCGTAGATTTCGAAACCGCCGGAGCCGGTGTAGCCCGTGGCCGATATAATCACGTTGTTGCAACCGGCAAAGCGGCCGCGGCGGAAGGAGTAGTATTTGATGCTGCCCAGGTCGATGGTCGTCAGTTTTTGCAAGGCCTGCGCGGCTTTTGGGCCTTGTACGGCGATGAGGCCGGTGCGGGCGGAGATGTTGGTCATCTTGACGTCGAAGCCTTTCGAGAGGCGTTTGAGCCAGCGCCAGTCTTTTTTCTCGTTGGAAGCATTGACGACGAGCATGTACGATTCTTCGCCGGCTACGGTCATTTCGGGTATGTCGTCGAGGCGATACACGAGCAGGTCGTCGACGATGCCGCCTTTTTTATTGGGCATGCAGGAGTATTGCACTTCGCCGGGCGTGAGTTTGGACACGTCGGTGCTCGTAGCACTTTGCAGAAACGCCGTGGCGTCTTTGCCGCGCACGATGAATTCCCCCATGTGGCTCACGTCGAACACCCCGACGGCTTTGCGCACGGTGTGGTGTTCTTCGGTGATCGAGGTGTAGGATATCGGCATGTTGTAGCCGGCAAATTCGGCCATTTTAGCGCCGAGAGCGATGTGCTTTTCCGTTAGAGGAGTGGGTTTCATATATGATACTATTCGAGTTAAGGTTGAAGGATGCGATCGTGTTTTATTCTTTTTTGCTGACTTTTTTAGGAGCGGTAGGGGCGGTTGTGGGCGTGCGACCGGCAGCGGGGTTGGTGCGCACCCGGCCGGCAGGCTGCATATCGGCGGGGTCGGTTTTGGGCGGAATAGCTCCGGGTCCCATTTGTTTTTCAATTTTGACCTCGCCGGGTTCGAAACCCAGGCGTTTGCGGACGTCCGGCGGCAAAGCATTCTTGTTGACTGTAAAGGAGATGGTATTCAGTCGCATGTAGTCTTCCGATACGTACACATAACCTTTCAGGTCGCTGATCTCGCCCCAGGAATTTTTCACCACGTAATACACGCCGCTGTGCACGTCGTCGAGAATGCCCACAACGTGCATCAGGTGGTCGTCCTGCGTGATCTGGCGGTCGAACATCTGCTGGCGGTATTCCTGGTTGACGTCTTTTTCCGGCTCCCAGTATTTAAAAGTGGCGTTTTGCTCGGCGGTCGATTTAGCGCTCCAGTCTTTTTGCGGCACGATGGCCAGGCCGTTTTGGGGCGAAAAACCTTCGTTGCTCACGTCGGCATCCCAGGTGACGGTGTAGCCGGTTTGCAGGGAAAAGGTGAGGCTTCGCATCATTTCGTTGAGCGGAAGGTTGTAAAAAGAGCCGTGAGCGAAGTTGTCGGGGATTTCCAGCACGAAGGGTTTGTAGTACGGGTGGTGCGTAAACGAAGTGATCGTCACGTAATCGTCGAGGTTGAGCCCCAGAAATTCGAGGTAGGAGAGGGGTGTAAATTGTGTGCCGCCCACTGAAAACTGGGTGGGCACAGGGCCGAATTCCGCGTCGAGGGCCTTGTCGATATCGGCCGTCCAGTTGGCTTTCAAAGTGCCGGCCTTACCTTCCTCGATCAGTTTGTCGCAGAGGTTTTTGAGGCTTTTTTCCAGCGGACCGTGGTTGAAGGGCTTCGAGGAGTCTTTGCGGCCGGGATACACCTCCTCGGGCACGACGCCGTATTCGCGGGCGGCATTGATCAGATCGTGTGCCAGACCGCCTTCGCTGAAACGGGTTTGTCCCTGGCGGCGCACGTAGTTTTCGCACTTCTGGCGATACACATGCCGCACGATGTACATTTCGGAGAGGTTGACCTGGCCTTTCCCCGTGCGAATCAGTTCACTTTCGAGGAAAGAAGCCGAGCTGAACGCCCAGCAGGTGCCGGTTTGCTGCTGGTCTTTTACCGGGGTGGCGGTCAGCATTTTAAAGGGGGTGAAAGAATACGTTTCGGGGTTGTTTTGGGCCGTTAGCGCGATGGAGAACAACCCTGCAAGGAGGGAAAAAACGAGTCTTTTCATATTTTGTGTAAAATTTGAATGGGCATTTGGGGCTTGTTCAGGCAAGGAAAGGGCGAAATTTACGCGCTTTTTGCCAAACCCAATTTTACAACATGACACCGATGTCGCTGCGCAGCAGTCTTTTGATCGCCTTTGGAGCACTTTTATGGCTTTCTTGCTCCCGCCAGGTTCGTCCTTCCGCCACACTTGTTTTGCTCAACGGCAATTTTTTTACCGCCGATTCGCTCAATCCGCACGCCAGCGCAGTTGCGATCCGCGAAAACCGCATCCTCTACGTGGGCGACGACGCCGGCGCCAGCGCGCTGGCCGATAAAAACACCCAAACGATCGACCTCAAAGGCGCTTTTGCTATGCCCGGCTTCATCGAAGGGCACGGTCACTTTTCCAGTCTGGGTCGGGGCCTTCAAAACCTCAACCTGGGCAGCGCCCAAAGCTGGGACGAAATTGTGGGGCTCGTGCAGGAAAAAGCCCGCAATACCCCTGCCGGCGACTGGATAGAAGGCCGAGGCTGGCACCAGGAAAAATGGACCGTCAAGCCCGCGCTTTCGTACAACGGCTATCCCTATCACGATGCCCTCAGCGCCGCTTCGCCGGAGCACCCCGTTGTACTTGTACACGCCAGCGGACACAGCCTTTTTGCCAATGCCAAAGCCATGGAACTGGCCGGCGTTGGCCGCGAAACCCCCGACCCCACCGGCGGCCGAATCGTTCGCGATGCCTCGGGGCGACTCACCGGGGTTTTTGAAGAAAATGCCATGGACCTCATTTATGCGCCCTATGCAGCCTGGCAAAACCGCCGCGACGAAGCCCAAAAACTGGCAGATTTTGAAAAAGCCGTCGAACTCGCGGGGGCAGAGTGCCTGCGCAAAGGCATTACTTCATTTCAGGATGCCGGCAGCGATTTTTGGGAAATTGGTCAATACCGCCGCCTGGCCGAGTCGAAAAAACTACCCCTGAGGCTCTGGGTGATGATTTCCCAGCCCCGCCCCGGCGATTACAAGCAATTGGCCGAATACCCGCAGATCGGATTGGGCGGCGGGTTCCTCACCGTGCGTGCCGTAAAAGTGTACCTCGACGGGGCGCTCGGTTCGTACGGCGCCTGGCTGCTCGAACCCTATGCCGACAAACCCGGCTTTTACGGCCAAAACACCACCCCGATAGACACCCTGAAATCGATAGCCAATCTGTGCCGCAAACACAAGCTGCAATGCTGCGTACACGCCATCGGCGATCGCGGAAACCGCGAAGTGCTCAACGTGTTCGAGCAAAGCCTGAAAGGCGACGACAAGGATCGCCGCTGGCGTATCGAGCACAGCCAGCACATTGACCCGCAGGACATTCCGCGTTTCGGCCAACTGGGCGTCATCGCCTCGATGCAGGCCATACATTGCACCAGCGATGCGCCTTTCGTCGTCAAACGCCTGGGTGAAAACCGCGCCCGCACCGGCGCCTACGCCTGGCGAAGCCTGATCGATGCCGGCGCCTGGCTGGCCAACGGTACCGACGCCCCGGTTGAAGATTGCGACCCACTGGCTTGTCTGTACGCCTCGGTCACCCGCCGGCGCGCCGATACGGGCATGGCGTTTTTCCCCGAACAAAAAATGACCCGGGAAGAAGCCTTGTATTCTTATACCATCTGGAATGCCCGCGCAGCCTTTGAAGAAGGAGAAAAAGGCTCCCTTGCCCCCGGAAAACTGGCGGATATTGTGGTGGTGTCGAAAGACCTGCTCCGTTGCCCCGAGGATGAAATTTTACAGGCGCAAGTGCTGCAAACGATTGTCGGGGGTAAAATCAAATTCAGCCGATAAAATGCTGCCTGGCAATATTTTGCAGAAATTTTGATGGAGTATCGGCGGAAAATCTACCTTTGCTCACAACTTTTGTTAAAAATTCATTTTTCACCAAACGTTTTAAAAGTGGAATACGGGTATTTCAAGCGGAGGGGAGATTTTCGCGACCGCAATGACCGCAATGACAATCGGGATCGGGGGGGCTACCGCGATCGCAATGATCGCAGTGACAATCGGGATCGGGGTTTTGACCGCGACAGAGGTTCCGACCGCGATAGAAGTTCTGACCGGGACAGAGGATTCGACCGGGATCGCGACCGGGGATTTGACCGCGACAGAGGCTATGATCGGGATCGCGGCGGAGATCGCGGCGGTTTTCGGGGAGGCTACGACCGCAACCGCGGCGGCGGCGGCGGCGGCTTTGACCGCGACAATGAAGAAAGCGTATTTTCCAAACGCGTACGCGCCGGCAAACGCCGTACCTACTTCTTCGACGTACGCAAAACCCGCGGCGAAGATTACTTCATCACCATCACCGAAAGTACCCGCCGCGAAGACGGATACGGCTACAAACGACACAAAATCTTCCTCTACAAAGAAGATTTCAACCGCTTTGTCGCCTCGCTCAATGAAGTGGTCGATCACGTCAAAACCGACCTGATGCCCAACTTCGACTACGAAGAATTCGACCGCCGTCAGGCCGAATGGGAAGCGCAAAACCGCGACCTTGAAGACGATGAGCGTGGCAACACCCGCGATGAATGGGCCGGCCGCGAAGAAGAAGAGGACTTTGTCGACGAAGAAACCAGCAGCGAAACGGAAATCCGCGACGAACGCAAAGACGAACAAGAAGAAGAATCGTCCGAAAAAGGTACCAAAAAACGCCGTACCAAAAAAGATGACGACGAAGACGTAAACTGGTAATAAACAGCGGCTTTACTGCTCAAAACCATATCCGACAGCCATTTCGCATGCAAGCGAAATGGCTGTTTTGTTTTTTGAAAAAACAATCGCCTTTTTACGATTAATTCATCTCGCCTAGTCTTTGTCAACAAAAAACCATCGTACTTTTGCGATAATTATTGTTGTGTATATGCCAAACTCATGCTACAAGGCTATTGGAACAAACCGGTTTGTTCGAAAGCGGATTTTTATCTATACAGCACTGCTCGCCCTTGAAGTGCTCATGGGTACGCGGGCTTTGGCCCAGGAATTTTATGGCCAGGTGACGGATACCCGAAACGTGCCGTTGCCCGGCGCTACGGTTGCATGGGCCGGAACTTCAATCGGGGCCCGTGCCGACGACAAGGGGGAGTTTGTCCTTCCATTTCCGCCCGATACAACTCAAACGCCCTTTCGACTGGCCGGAATCTTCGGCGGTATGCGCGATACCTTCCTGATCGATGATCTGCACAGTTACTGGACACTGGCCATGTCGGCCGAAGTAACGCTCCGGGAAGTAACCGTTCGCGATGACGTCAGCGGCGCTTACATCTCCGTGCTACAGCCGGTCAAAGTGGAGGTAATCAATCGCGCCGAACTGCGCAAAGCCGCCTGCTGCGACCTGGCCGGT